>CAYMJH010000207.1:0-6960 GCA_964390385.1 uncultured Bacteroidales bacterium
ACTTCGTTATTTACCTCATGGGGTGTGATGATCTCAAAAACCGATGGCCCCTTGTGCCGGATAAAGCCGTCAAAGGCTGTATCAAAATCATCATATTGCCGGCACACATGATATGAAACGCCAAAAGCCGCAGCAAGTTCGCGGATACCGGCCGGATGGTGGGCCACGAGAAAGGACTTATAGGCAGGGGTTGCTGACGGGCCATCGAGCAGGCCGAAAATGCCTCCGCCCTGGTTGTTGATGACAATGATCTTAAGGTTCTCCGGCAACGACCTGTTCCACAAAGCATTGGAGTCGTATACAAAGCTCTGGTCTCCCACCAGGGCAATAACCATGGTGTCGCTAGCCATGGCAACACCCACCGCTGTTGAAACACAGCCGTCGATGCCGGAGGTGCCGCGGTTTGAAAAAATTTCCCGGCATAGCGGGGGAAAGAAGCCGATCATCCTGATGATGGTGGAATTACCGGCAAAAAGAACGGAGTCCCCGGGCAGGGCGGCAGAAATCCTCCGGATGATGCCGAGATCGCTGTATTCGATGTTCTCAGGCAAGGTCCTTATCCTGGCATCCAGTCTGTCAGCATGCTCCTGCCATTGCTGCCTGTAGTCCGATGACTGTAAGCCTTCGACGGAAGTCAGCCATTCGAAAAACCGCAGGGGATCAGCCTGGACGACATCGGTAAGGTGCTGAAAAGTATCAACGTGGCGGCCACCGGTGTCGATAAACCATCCGGCCTTCACCCGGCAACGCCTTAAAAACTGCTTCAGACGGTTTGAGACCACCTGCCCGCCGAACCAGATCAAAAGATCGGGATCAGGCTGTTCCTCATCCATGGCCAGCAGCAGGTCAGGACTGCGTATCACCCCCCGGAGCCGGAGGTTGGACGCCGGTTCGCCAATGATGCAGATTCTCGGGTCACGGCATAACTGTTCAAGGCGACGGGACAATGGTTCATTAACAGGTTGCTGGCCTGCCACCACTAAAATGTTCCGGGCTTTCTTCCAGATCCCTTTCAGGCGATCTGCCGGTTCTTCGAAAGCAGCGGAAGTGGTCAGCCTGATGCAGGAAGCTTCGGCCGCAGCCGGGAGCTCTTCATACAAAGGCTCGCGCAGCGGAACATTGAGTTGTATGGGGCCCGGCCTGCCTGACACAGCCGTATTAAAAGCCTCATGGGCCATACGCCTGGCATGCCAGAGACCGGCTTCGCTTTGTATCTCAACCGGCATGGTAAATACAGCCTTGACATTGCCGGCATAGATCCCTGCCTGCCTGATCGTTTGGTTGTCCTGCTGGTCAATCCATTCCGGAGGCCTGTCGGCGGTGACGGCAATGAGCGGAACGCCCAGGTGAAAGGCCTCCGCCACGGCCGGGGCATAATTCAACGCAGCGGTCCCCGATGTACACAGCAGCGCCACCGGTTTTCCGGAACACGAAGCCATGCCCAGCGCAACATAGGCCGCACTTCGTTCGTCGATGATGCTGTGGCACCGGTTGCCGAATTCCTTCAGAAAAGAGTTGATCAGCGGTGCATTGCGTGATCCCGGGGATATGACAATGTCCGTGACTCCTTGCTGGCGGAGTATGGCAGGCAGATCGGCTATGTGCTGTTTGGGGTGCATTTTAAATATTATGCTTTGTTGTGTATTTGAGTTTTAGGTTCTTTTGAATAATGAACAAGGAACACCGAATATCGAATAACGAAGATAATGCGCTCTTTGTCTTATCTTTAATATTCGGCGTTCGATGTTCCTTGTTCATTATTCATATTATTGCTATTATATGACGAATTTGAATATCGAACAAACAAAATGTTTATTCGGCACATAGCAATTACAGTTGTTGTATAACCGAAAGCAGCGTATCGGCCTTGATCTCGGTTTCCAGCCATTCTTCTTCCGGTATGGAATCTGCCGTAATACCGCCTCCGACGAACAGGGCAAGCCTGTCACCCAGCACCTTCATACACCTCAGGTTCACAAACAGGTCAAGCCTGTTGTCAAAACCTATGGGCCCGAGATACCCGGCATAATACTCTCTTTCATGTCTTTCAAAATTCAACAGCAATTCCAGGCTGGATCTGTAAGGCATCCCGCACACGGCAGGAGTGGGGTGCAATTCATTGAGGAATGCACCGAGCCGGCCCTTCAGGTTTCGGGCAGAAAAAGAGAAATCGGTGCCCAGGTGAAGCAGGTTACCTGCCTTTTTGGTATAGGGTCCCTGGAGGTCCACATCGGTGAGATTATAATGGGCAATGACCCTGGCAATATACCGGGTAACATATTCCTGCTCCAGCCGTTCCTTGCTGTTCCAGGCGCCGATGTTGGCATTCTCTTCGGAAAAAGTCCTGGTGCCCGCCAGCGACATCGTTTGCATGGTGCCGTCCACGGCCAGCAGCAAGGGTTCGGGAGTGGCCCCCACCCAGCAATGATGGCCGTTGTTGAAAATATACACAAACGCATCCGGATAAGCCTTGGCAAGCATTTCATAAATGACTCCGAGCCTCGGACTGTATGCCCCCTGTACAATTTTCACCCGGCTGGGAACTACTTTTTCGAATGTTCCCTGGTGAATGTAGCGCACGATGGTGCTCACCAGCTCAAGGTATTCCTCCCTGGATATCTCTTCCGGCACCTGGCAGTGACTGTCGTTTCGCTGAACGCCTTTCAGTCCGTTCAGGCTCCTGATCAGGTCAGTTGTAATTTCCTGTCCGCTAAAGAAGTCCGGTTTGATCAGGAAAGCCGGACAGCGATTGCTTGTGGTAAAAGGAGTCACCAGGAAACCCGACAGGGTGTCAAAGTCGTCCACCGGTGTGACAGTCCTGGCAGCCGACCCTGCCTGAATAACCATGGCCGTATGGCCCCGGCCGGGTAAACGGTAAGCGGCAAAGGTCAGGTTATGCTGTATGCAAACAGAGACCGCTTCGGCAACAAGGGAATTCATTCGCTCTTCTTTAGGTATTGACGGTTATTTCCTGAGCTTGTGGATTTCCACAACAGCCATGGTGACCCTTACCAGGGAAACCGGTTTTTGTTCATCCGATACGATTTTAACGTCCCAGATATGGGTCATGCTTCCTTTGTGCACAATCTCGGCCCTTGCATAAACATTTCCCCCGCTTACGGGTGAAACATGGTTACCGGATACCTGCAGGCCCCTGACCGTATACTTCTCAGGGTCAACCAGCAGAAACGAACCCACGCTGGCAACCGTTTCCGCAAGGGCAAGGGACGCTCCTCCGTGCAGGATTCCCATGGGTTGCACCTTTTTCCGGTCCACCGGCATTTTCGCCACCACATAATCACTTCCATAATCCGTCAGCTCAATGCCGAGATGGCCAATGAACGTGTCCTCGCAGAATTTGTTCAGCTCCTCTATCGTCATACGCATTGATTTTATAGATTTTGCCTGCAAAGATAGGAAATCCCCGCAATGAAAAACCCTGCTTTTGTCAGGTAAGCGGTGCAGACCGGCAGCGGATCAGGGTTTTAAGGCTGTGATAAGGCGGGCTGCGCCAAAGAAGAACGGTTTACTTTCCTCCATGACAAATCCCCTGGCGGAAAGCATTTTACTGATCTCCGCCGGTGAATAGAAACCGGCTGAAGACCGGGCCAGGTAACGGTAGGCCTGCCTGTCGCCTGACAACAGCAGGCCGATGGGAACCAAAACCAGCAATAAATACAGCCTGAAGAGGAAATGCATGACCGGGTTTTCAGGAACTCCGCTTTCGAGAATAAACAATCTACCCTGCCTTTTTAAAACCCTGAAGATTTCTGCCATATGGATTTCACGTTTCGGGTTGTCGTAAGTCAGGTTGCGAAATCCGAAGCCAATGGTGATGCCATCAAAGCTTTCATCCGTGAAAGGCAACCCGGCGACATCACCCCGGGTAAACCGGATATTGTGAAACCCTCTTTTTTTCGTCTTTTGCCTGGCCATTTCAAGCATGTCGGGGTTGAGGTCAAAACCCGTCACCCTGACCTCATGGTTATTGTTTCCGGCCAGCAACAAAGTCAGCTCGCCGGTGCCGCAGCAAAGATCGAGTACGGAGGAAGGATGGTACCGGAGGCAGCGGTCCGCGGCATATTTTCGCCACCGCTGGTCCATGCCCAGCGTAAACATCCTGTTGACCAGGTCGTAGCGTTTGTAGATGCGGGAGTAAAATGTATCTAGCGGATAAGGCATGGAAGCTTGAAGAATTGAAAAACAAAAGTTTACAGATTTACAGGTTGACAAGTTTACAGATTGACAAGTTTACAGGTTGACAAGTTTACAGATTTTGATTCGTCAATCAACAAATCATCAAATCAACAAATACTATAATCCTCAGTGAGAGTCAAAGGGGGCTTTCTCCCTTCTTTTCTCCACCTCCCTGAATACCCGAAGGAAATTGCCGCCCCATATTTTGTTGATATCCTTCCGGCTGTATCCCCGGCTGACCAGCTCCGCTGTGATGTTGGGAAAACCGGCCACATCGGCGCAGTCAGACAGGCCGCCTCCCCCGTCGAAGTCACTGCCTATGCCTACATGGTCAATGCCCGCCAATTTTACCACATAGTCAATATGATCCACTGCACGGGCAACGGAAGGTAAAACAGGCGGATACAGCTGCTGGATGGAATCCCAGGCACGCCATGCTTCCATGCGTTCCTGTTCATTTTTGAAATACAGGTTGTTGTATTTCCGGATAAGCTCATTCTTCTGGCGGTAATTTTCAGAAGTGGTATCATCAGGCGCGATATAGGAACCGAGTATGCATATCTGTATCACACCTCCGTTGGCGGCCAGCGCCTTGATCATGTCATCGCTCATATTGCGCGGATTATCGCACACCGAACGAACGCTGGAGTGGGAAGCGATCACCGGAGCCTTTGACACGCGAATCACATCATAAAAAGATTGATCGGAAATATGAGACACATCGATGATCATCCCCAGCCGGTTCATTTCCTCCACGACCTGCCGGCCGAAATCGCTTATTCCTTTATGTTCCGGACCCTTCAGGTCATTGGACGAATCGCAGATGTCATTGTTGGCAGAATGGCAAAGGGTGATGTACCTAACCCCCTTGTTGTAAAACTCTTGTACCCTTGTGATATCCCGGGCCAGCGGATATCCGTTTTCCATGCCAAGGCAAATGGCGGTTTTACCTTGCTCCGATAAGCGTACAATTTCATCAGGACTTACGGCGATACCAATCTGCTCCTGATTCCTGGCAGCCACATTCAGCGTTGAATCGAGCATCTGGTTTGCCAGCCGGTAGGCTCCTTCATAGCCCTCAGGTGTGCGTTCGCCCTGATGGGTATACAGGGCAAAAAAAACGGCATCCACATCTCCATCCTGCAGCCGCGGAATATCCACGCGGGAGGGAACCCGGTGACGTTTGGCCAGGTTGAAGGTTCCGTCCAGCAATTTCATGGGGGTGTCGGTATGGGTGTCGATCACCATGGCGTTGTGATGCAGTTGCCGGACCTCCGGAGACAGGTGCTGGGCCCGGGCCGCAAAGGGCAAAACAGCCAGCAGACAAACGACCAGGGTGCCATAAGGCTTTCTTGTTTTCATATCGGTAGTGCACTTGAATGCGTATGGTTTGCCTGCACAGGATAAAGGATCACCGGTATAAAAGGAGGGTATACCGCTGTGAGAATTGAACGTTGAGTCATGCCTTTCATGCCGCTGCTTTTCGGCATACCGCCATTATGCCGTCACACTTTTCAGGCTCACCGGTTGACACATACTTTTCATAAAACCTCCGGTAAAACGTAAAATACCGCCGGGCAAGGGCAGCATCTTTCCGGAAAGGATAAAACAAATTACCCAAAGATTTGAAGAGATTAAAGAGTCTTTTTACAAAACCCCTCCGCGCATAACCGGTGACCTCCTCCATGGCAAAGTATGGCTTCAGGGTATCTCCCAGGCTTTCGCGGGTAAAATGCTGATAATGCTTTTCCGGCATGCGGATATTGACCGTTGGAACCGTAATCAGCAATTTGCCGTCATCGTTAAGCACTCCGGAAAGGGAAGACAGGATAGCCGGTATATCACCGGGGATGAAGTGTTCCAGGACTTCCATCAGGATGACAAGGTCGAATTTGCGGGGAAGATCAAGGTTCTTCAGGTCCTGAACAAAAAATTCGGTGCCGGGATTGAAGGCCCGGGCAAAGGCAACGGCGCCGGCTGAATAATCAACGCCGGTGACCGCAAGCCTTTCGCTTTTCAGCTCGTAGCAAAGCCTGCCGTCCCCGCATCCTGCATCGAGGATCACCCTTTTATCCAGGGCATGCACTTTGTTTTTTACGATCCTGATCAGGTCAAGCATACCTATGAACTTGAAATACTTATGCCGGTCTGATATAAGATCGGCATAGTGATAGGGAAAAGTATACTGTTCCTCCTGAACCAATTGATTATCTGTCAATATTGTCATATGATCTCCGGGTAGGGACGAGGTTAAAGAATAGACCGGCCTTTAAAGGCTTACCGGTACAAATATATTCGGTTTGCCGGAAATTTTATTCCCAGCCATACAGAAAAAGGGTGAAGAAGAAGGAAAAGAAACAGATCCCCACATGGGAGTCCAGGGTGTCCATGCTGAGCATGGAAATCAGGACGATGGCGAGGAACAGTCTGAGGAGCAGCACGCGAAATTTCTTTTCCAGGGCTATGGCAAAGGCCAGGGCAAAAAATATCCAGCAGAAGCCTGTGATGCCGAAACTGGCCAGGTAACTGAGGTATTGATTATGGGGTTTCCCTTCCCATTTTTCCTGAACGGGGATCTGATCGTGCCGGCTTCGTTCAACCATAGAGGCTCTGATGTCGCCGGTCCCCACCCCGAAAAGGATGTTGTCCCTGATCAGTTTCAGGGCCTGTTTTGAGAAAATGAAACGTTGGGTCACCGAATGCGATTGCACCTCGCCGGTCTTATAATACATGTCTATTTCCCATATGATCTGGTATATCCTC
>CAYMJH010000208.1:0-6943 GCA_964390385.1 uncultured Bacteroidales bacterium
TATAAATCCGGCAGCTTAAACCAAGTGTCAGTGGCGGATAAATCGCACAAAGCGCATTAAAATCCCAATATTTTGCAGTAAAATTGTAAAGGATTTTATATTTTTAGCCCTCCAATACTTATCTAAACAAATACAATATTTTATGGGAAAAGGAGATAAAAAAACCAGAAGAGGAAAGATCACGATCAAGTCTTACGGAGTCACCAGGCCCCGTTCCAGTAAAAAGAAAATTTCCGTGGCAGCGAAACCAGCAGCCCCCCCTGTAATAGAAAAGCCGGCAGCCAAGGCCCCTGCCCCTCCAAAAGAAGCCAAAAAAACTGCCCCAAAAAAGGAGGCAAAACCCAAAAAGACGGTAAAGGCTGAAGAACCTGCCAGGAAAAAGGAAGAACCTGCCAAGAAGAAGGAAGAGACTGCTAAAAAGAAAGAATAGAAGGAATGATCCGGACTCCATACAGTCCGGATTTTTTCTGCCTGAACTTTGCTGTTAGGCAAATAAATCGGACAAACCGGGAAAAATGGCATGAATAAGTTTTATATTTATCCGTTCTAAATGATTCGTTGTCTATGAACAGAAAAAGAAAATTCGAGACCAACTCCATCCGGATTCAGACCAAAAGATCGCTTCATAAAGAGCACAGTGTGCCCATATTTGAAACATCCAGTTTCGTTTTCAACACGGCCGAAGAAGCACGGGATGTTTTTGCCGAAACGGCAGCAGGACACATTTATTCCCGTTACTCCAATCCGAATTCGGATGAATTCATTCAGAAGCTTTGTGCCATGGAAGGTGCGGAAGACGGTGTCGCCACCTCCTCGGGGATGGCGGCAGTTTTTTTAAGCATGGCCGCTATGCTTCGCCCCGGTGATCATCTGCTGGTTCCAAAACAGATCTTCGGGACCACCTATATGCTTATTACACAATTGCTTTCGCGTTGGGGGATATCGCACACTTTTGTTGACTGCAACGACACAGCCTCATGGGAAAGAAATATCCTGCCCACCACCAAAATGATTTACGCTGAGACGCCCTCTAATCCGGGACTTGACCTGATTGATCTGAAATGGCTATGCAGGCTGGCGGAGAAACACGGGCTATATGTAGTCATCGACAATTGCTTTGCAACACCTTATATCCAGAATCCAGTAAAATACGGTGTTGACCTCGTGATCCATTCGGCTACCAAATTCATAGACGGTCAGGGAAGAACAATAGCAGGAGCCGTGGTTGGAAGCAAAGAATGCATCAGGGACGTGCGGTTGTTTTCGAGGATCATTGGTCCGACCCTCGATGCGCACACGGCCTGGCTCCTGTCGAAAAGCCTGGAAACCCTGGCCGTACGGATGGAAAGGCATTGCACTAACGCCTTAAAGCTGGCGGAATACCTTGAGAACAGCCCGGCCGTGGAATGGGTGAAATACCCCTTCCTTCATTCACATCCACAGCATGACCTGGCCAGGAAGCAAATGAAGCTTGGGGGCGGACTGGTGACCTTTGAGTTGAAAGGGGGCATAAAAAGGGCCATGAGATTTTTAAATGCCCTCGAGATGCTTTCATTGACTTCCAACCTGGGAGATTCGCGAACCACTGTAACCCATCCCCCCACAACCACCCATTCCAAACTTACGCCCGGGGAACGCATTGAATCAGGCATCACGGACGGCATGATCAGGGTTTCTGTCGGACTGGAACACATCGATGACATCATTGCAGATCTTGAGCAGGCCATAAACAAATCAAAGCCGGCCCGACGCACCCGGTAAACGGATGCTGCCCTTGCCGGGCTTGTATAGGCGATGACGAAGCAATACACGGTAAGACTGGAGCCCCTCGGCAAAAGCGTAAAGGCTAACCAGGGGACGCCCCTCATGGATATACTGCATGAGGTGGGTTTTGAATTTCCCTGCGGCGGCAAAGGAAACTGTCATAACTGCAGGATCAGGGTGCTGGACGGAGATATCGATACTGAGGCCTTCTCTATGGGCGTTCTTCAGGCCGAAGGGATGGATCCATCATGGAGGCTGGCCTGCAGAAGTTTTATTTCTCAAAACGTCACACTCGGATTTGCGCACCGGGATGCATTGATTCTTGCCGACAACGCCGCTATCCCTTTCAAGCCCTCAGAGGGATACGGGCTGGCCGTTGATCTCGGGACATCAACCCTGGTGATGCAACTGGTCAACCTGGCCGACGGGCAGGTACTGGATGCAGTCACCGCATTGAATCCGCAAATTCGTTTTGGCGCAGACATAATGTCAAGAATCCATTATGCCACTCAGCAAAACGGACTGGAAACATTATGCCGCCTGATCCGTGAGCATATATGGAAATTGATTCAGGGCGTCATGGAACGAAACGGGAAGGTTCCCCGCAGGATAGTCATGGTCGGCAATACAGTGATGCATCATCTTTTTGCAGGCCTTGACGTCCGGCCTCTGTCCTGTTTTCCTTTTGAGACAGGAGAAGGCGGTAAGCAAAGATTCAACGCGGCAGAACTGGGATGGAAAATACATGAGCAAACTGAAATAATTTTCATGCCGACGCTGGGCAGCTTTGTGGGCAGTGATATACTGGCAGGCATGCTGGCCACGGGGATGGATCTCACCCATGATCTCACGGCCCTGATTGATCTTGGCACCAATGGTGAGATTGTGGTGGGCAGCCGTGATCGACTTCTGACCGCCTCAACGGCAGCAGGTCCGGCCTTTGAAGGCACCCACATCAGCCAGGGCATGAGGGCCGTTACCGGGGCAATTTCAGGGGTTTATCTCAAGGATAACCATCTGGCCTGCCATGTCATCGGTAATGAAAAACCACAGGGAATATGCGGAAGCGGTTTGATTGATGCCGTAGCGGTATTTCGCCGGACCAGTAAGATCAATGAGGCAGGCCAGATTGCATCGGGAGCATCATCGCTTGCCATTGCCGGGCAGGTCAGCCTGACGCAGAAAGATATATATGAATACATCCTGGCCAAGTCAGCGATCGCTTCGGGGATACAGATCCTTTTATCCAGGCTCGGAAAATCAAGCCATGATCTTAAAAAGATCTTCATAGCCGGAGGATTTGGCTATTTCATAACCGTCGGCAATGCCATTGCCACCGGCCTGCTTGAATTTCCGGAAGAAAAAATTGTAAAGGCAGGCAATACGGCATTAGTGGGCGCAAAAATATTGCTTTTCCGCGAGGATGATTATGAGGACAGCATGCTGTCGAGGGTCCTGCATATCTCGCTGGAATCCGATCCCGGCTTTCAGGACATCATGGTGAGTAAGATGATGCTTTAAAAAACACCCCCCGGCGGGGTGTTGAAATTCCGCCGGGGGGGAATCAGTCGGTCCGCAGGGGATCGAACCCTGGACCCCATGATTAAGAGTCATGTGCTCTACCAGCTGAGCTACGGACCGAAAGCGGTGCAAAGGTAAAAATAAATGATAAATTATCAAGTCGTAATGCCGTGTTTTAAATTTGTATTTCAAAGGATATTTTCTGTCTGATGTTTAGCCTCTTGCATAACTGCAGTCTTTGTCCCCGCGCTTGCGGGATTAACCGCTATGAAGGCGGCACGGGATATTGCAAATGCGATGCCTCATATGCCGTGTCGTCCATCTGTATTCACCGAGGAGAAGAACCTGCCATCAGCGGAGAAAATGGGATCTGCAATATCTTTTTTCCGCACTGCAACCTGCAATGCCTGTTTTGCCAAAATCACCAGATAAGCCGGAATACATCAGCTTCGGGAAATGTCAAATCATCACTTGAAGAAATGGTAAGAAGGGTGAAAGCGTTGCTGGAAAGAGGCTGTGAATCGGTAGGATTTGTGAGCCCGACCCATTACCTGCCGCATGTCAATGCCATCATTGAAGCATTGCATGCAGCAGGCCTTCATCCTGTGACGGTATATAACACCAATGGTTATGACAGGCCGGAAATGCTGCAACAGATGGAGGAAAAGATAGATGTCTTTCTGCCCGATTTTAAAACCATGGATGCCGCGATGGCGAGGTGCTATTCAGATGCATATGATTATCCTGAAGTCATCAGGCTTTCGATAAAGGAAATGTACCGGCAGAAGGGGAGTTCGGTAATATTCAGTGATACCGGGGTGGCGATGAAGGGTTTGATCATCCGGCACCTGGTATTGCCGGGGCAGGCAAATGACAGCAAACAGATTCTCAGGTGGATTGCAGAGGAATTATCGCCCGGGGTATATATTTCGCTGATGGCACAATACAATCCCCCAGAAGGCCTCACATGCCCTCCCCCGCTCGATCGCCGGTTACACCGGGAGGAATATGAAAGCGTGGTGGATGAAATGGAATCCCTCGGTTTCTGCAACGGCTGGATACAGGAGCTCGGCAGTTCCGGGAACTACAATCCCGATTTTGGCAGGGATCAGCCTTTCCGGTAAAATTCATTCCTCTATTTTTTCGAGGTTTTCCATTCCTTCGATATTCATTCCTTTGGCCAGTTTTCCGATTGTCTTCATATCAATGATGCCCTGGATACAGATCATGACGCTTTGATCCTTGCCTCCGACCAGCATGAGCATTTCCACAACCTTTCCCTTGTCCTCGCGCACAAGGAATTTAACATCCTGGTCCTTTTCCTTGATGACCATCAATTCCTTATAGAGATTGGCCGGAAGCTGTTTCATGACTTCCTGATAAAGATTCACGGTGACCGGTGTTGCCGGGTCATCGTCTGCTGCCAGGATCTTGATGCCGGTGAGGTTACTCAGCACCTTGGACATATCCTCATCCTCTCCGGTATTGCCACCTGCATCCCTGAAAAGGTCAAACATATACTTGGTAATATAAACGGTTGTAAAACCTTCCGTCCCGGAGTATTTGTCAAATATCTTATCTGCCACCGTCTGTGCATTGACTGCTGAACACAGGCAGAACCATGCCATAAACCACATAACCTTTCTCATAGCTTTATTGTTTTTCTTCCGTTTTTGTTTCATCAATTTTTGACAGCATCTGGAGCTTGCTCAGGCCTGAATTCAGTTTCTCCAGATTTCTGAGGCTTTCAACCCCGCTGTTGATCTTTGAAATATTGGATAATTCTTTGGTCCCGTAATTCAGTGTTTGTGAAATGTAGAGCATTGTTTTTCTGGCTTCAATATACGCCAGTTCAGGGTCGCTGAAGGTTCCCAGGTCAGGTTTACGGTTCCGGTTCATGATCAGCACCATAGTCCCGATCAGAACAATCATAGCGGCTGCAGACACCCAACTGTAGATCTTTCTGTTTTGTCTCAGGAACTTTGTGCCCGGTGCATTTTTTTCTATCAGTTCCTCCAGTCTTGCTTCCAGCGCGGTATTCCGGTGTTCCGCCATGCCGGCTGACTCACAGTATTGAAAATAAGCCCTGTACGGTTCCAGTTCTGCGGGTATTTCTTCATGCCGCAGGAAATATTCGCGCAGGAGCCTTTCCTCTTCGAGGCTGGTTGCTGCTTTTTCGAACTTATCGAGCAGTGTTTTGATTTGCTGAGGTTCCATAATACCCGGTATTGATTAATTGTTCCCTTATGCTGTTCCGCGCTCGTGACAAGGCCACGCGTACCGCGTTGACATTCATGTTCATAATAGCGGCAATTTCTTCATATTCATATCCTTCAATGTCTCTCAGTTGAACGACAGTCTGTTGTTGTTCAGGCAATCTGAGGATGATCCGCTGCACCTTTTTCATCTGGTCTGCATTTTCCAGCATTCCCAAGGGGCTGTCTGTTTCAGCCTGCCGGTCATAGCCCGCTGAGTAGCTTTCCACATATACGGGCTTCTTTGCTTTTATCCTGTCAAGGCACCAGTTGCGGGTCACGCGCATGGCAAACGCTTCAAGATTGTTATATTCACTCAGGGTGAAGCGCAGTTTCCACAATTTCAGGAATACTTCCTGCACTGAGTCTTCAGCCTCCGCATGATCCTTCAACAGCATGCGGGCAAAATGGAAAAGCTTACCGCTAAGGGGAATGACTTTTTCATTGAATTCCGCTGCATCCATAAAGCATCATGCCAGTTAAAAGGAAGGGAGGACCGGACCTCCCATCCTGTTCAGTTATTAGCTTCTTCCAGTTTTTTCAGTTGATCAAAACCTTTAAAGTCAAAAGATTCAGACAGCTTATCCATTTCTTGCAGATTAAGGTTCCCCTTGATCTGTACCAGCACATTTTCATTCGTTCCACTTACAATGATAAGAAATTCGCTGATGGTTTTGCCATTTTCCCGGGCCAGCATTTTAACATCCTGGTCCTTTTCTTTCACGATAAGAAGTTCTTTATAAGCTGCTTTGTCGAGATCGGGCCATATCTCGGCATGAAAATTCAGGCCTGCAATTTGCCCGTCTTTGCCTTCCTGTGCCAATACCCTGATTTCAGAAAGGTTGGAAAGGAACCTGAGATCCTGGTCTTCGGGATCGCATTTTGCAGCCATCTTCAGGAGATCTCCCGTTACAAACACCGTGGTAAACCCTTCTTTACCGGCATACCGGTCAAACAGCCTGCTGACAGGATCCTGCTGTGCCACCACGCCCGTACTGTATAACGAAGTTATGGCAAAGAGGAGGATAAAAGTTACTTTTTTCATTTTTTTAGTTTTTAGTGATTTCACGTTAATACAATTGTTTTATGACCACTCAGTATATCCTTCAGACGATCGGAACCAATATTCATTACAAACCGTGCATATTTTTTTAAAAAATAATGTTGTTGCCTGCAGCAATTGATTTTTTTACCTTAATTTCAGGCCTCCAAACTATTCGTAACTTTTAAAATTTATGCTATGAAAAAAATCGTTTTGTTTTTCGTTTCGGTTTCGTTATGCTTTTTCACGCTGAATGCCCAAACCGTTGATGAGATCATCAGCAAATACCATAAAAGCATAGGAGGAGTCGACAAGCTTAAGGCACATACCTCGGTAAAAGCGATAGGTAAGGCCCCTACTC
>CAYMJH010000209.1:0-6864 GCA_964390385.1 uncultured Bacteroidales bacterium
CAACCAGGAAAAGAAAAAACTATATGTAAAGGGAGTAAGGATTGATCTGACACCCCATGAATATTATATTATGAAGTTATTTCTCAACAATCCCGGAAAAGTATTCAACCGTGAGGAGATCCTGAACTATGCCTGGAAAGAGAACATCAACGTGCTCGACCGCACGGTTGACGTTCATATTACAAGGCTTCGGAAAAAGCTTGGTGAATACGGAAAGAATATTATCAGCCGTTCCGGACACGGATATTGTTTTGAAACTGATTGAAGCGATATGAAAGAATTTGCCACCCATAACCGGAAACAATTGTTTTTCCTTTTCCTCGTATTCATCTTGTTTACGATGATCGTTCTTTATTCGGAGTATCATTTGGAAAAAAGATATAATCTTAAAGCGATCAACAAGGAATTAAACGGTTATACCAAACTGATCCATAATTTTATTACCCTTCAGTCCTGTTACCAACAGGATTCAATCCGGGGCATCGATCCGGTGATCCGGATCCTGCCCGATACGAATGTCCGGATCAGTATCATTGATTATGACGGTCGTGTTTTGCTGGATTCGGAGATTGAGGACAGCAGGGCAATGGAAAGCCACTTTCTGCGGCCTGAGATCCAGCAGGCTTTATCCGATACTATCGGTACGGATATACGCTTATCGGCCAGCACCGGTGTGAAATACTATTACTTTGCCCGGCGGTTTCCGGAATATTTTATCCGGCTTTCGGTGGTATATGATATTGAAGCCCGGCATCTGATCGAGCCTGACAGGACCTCCCTGCTCCTGATCATCCTGCTCTTTGCCCTTACCTCACTTTCGCTTATGTTATTAACGGCCCGGTTCAGCAGGTCGGTTTCCGCTTTGAAAAAATTCACCTTGCAGGCATTTGAAAATGAAACCATTGATGAAAAAATTTCTTTTCCCAATACCGAACTGGGCAATATCGGACAGGATATCGTCGGTATCTATCAAAAGCTGAATGCAGCAAAGCAGGAGCTTGTCTCAGAGAAGGAGAAGCTGGTACGTCACCTCACCCTGCTCGAAGAAGGTGTGGCCATATTCACGCAGGAAAAGAAAGTGGTTGCCGGCAACAGTTATTTCATGCAATGCATCAACCACATCAGCGACAAACTGGTATATTCCCCTGAAAACTTCTTCAGTATTCAGGAGTTCTCTCCCATTACAGCTTTTATTATCGCCCGGCAGTCAACGGAAGCCATTGCAGGCTCAGGTCAGCCCTCTTACGAGGTGACGGTTACAAAGAACGGGAAACACTATGCTGTAAAATGCGTCGTATTCCCGGATAGAAGCTTTGAGATTATTATTAACGATGTTACCAAACCGGCCAAACGCAAGTTGCTGAAACAACAGATCACCGAAAACATAGCCCATGAACTGAAAACACCGGTCAGTTCCATCAGGGGATTTCTCGAGACCTTGCTTAACAATAAAATCGACCGTTCAAAACAGGTTGAATACATCAACAGGGCTTATTCCCAGGCCTGCCGTCTGACCGATCTGATCAATGATATATCCCTGCTTACGAAAATGGAGGAGGCCGGACACTTATACCCGATTGAAAAGATCAACCTGTATGAGATCGTTAACACCGTAATCGATGATTTAAAGGATAAAACACAGGAAAATCATATCCATGTGCGAATGAATATCCCCGATCCGCTCGAACTGCAGGGGAATTCCGTTTTGCTTTATTCAGCTTTCCGTAACCTGCTCGAAAATACCATTCATCATGCCGGCAACAATGTCGCTGTAACCATTGAAAAGTACATGGAAGACCAGCAGTTTTATTATTTTTCATTCTCCGATACCGGAAGCGGAGTGCCCGAACAAGATATTCCCAGGCTGTTTGAACGTTTTTACCGGGTCGACAAGGGACGGGAACGCAAGTCAGGGGGTACCGGACTGGGTCTTTCCATCGTGAAAAATGCCATCCTCTTTCACCAGGGCGATATTTCCGTCAAGAACAGGAAGGAAGGAGGGCTTGAATTTATATTCTCACTGGGTAGAACCCCGCTGTCATAATAAGTCCGGTACCGTTTCTACAAAAGTTGGCCACTACATGGCTTAAAAAATACCCATATATTCAAGAGAAAAACTTGTTATTCTTCCCGGGCATTAATGCTCATTATCGGGAGACTCCTATATAAAGTTGATAAGAAATAGGGCAATCAGTGGCTATTGCCTATCTTTATGCAATATTCTTTGCCAGTATATAGAATCTCCTAAAGCATGCCAGGTTTATGTTTAAAGGTCATTATCTATTATTATTTCATTTGTCGGTCGCTCTGTTTCCGACATATGCATTTGGCCAGCAAATTGACTCAGCCGCTATTTACCTGCAACAGTATAACTATGAAAAGGCCATCCGGTTTATTGATCAGAAGGGAAAAGACCTGAGTGATCCTCAGTTGCTTTACCTGAAAGGAAATGCGTTAAAGGGGCTGAGCCGATTCCGTGAGGCTGCGGACTGTTATGAAAAACTGGTGGCAGAAGACTCACTCAATATTGCCCTCAGGGTTGACCTGGCAGAATGTTATCAATCGCTGAGCCTTTTTTGCAAGGCGCAGGAATTGTATGCAGGAGCGCTGCGCATCGATCCGCTGAACCGCTACCTGGTTCAACAGCTTGCCAATGCTTTTTACCTTGGGGATGATTACAACGAAGCCGCCCGTTATTATTCCCGGGCCATTAACGATGATACCGTTTATACTATGATCCGCCAGCTGGCCCGTTGCTTCGATAACCTGGAAATGACCGACTCGGCAGTTTATTATTACCGGAAGGCATTGCAGTTGAATCCGCAGGATGAGGGCAGCGTGAGCAGGCTGGCAAACCTGCTGATCGGCAGGAAGGAATATGACGGCGCTGTGCAGGTCACCGATTCCTTTTTAAAAACCGATTCATCCGGTACCAGAATATCAAGACTCAGCGGCTATGCCCATTTTTTGGATGAGGATTATGAGGCATCGGTCAAACGTTTCAGTTTTTGCCTTCAGCAACAGGACACATCACTCCAGGTGCATAAATTGCTGGGCTATGCCCTTTTTAAGCTGCAGCGCTACGGCGAAGCCAAGGACTTCCTGGAAAAGGCATTCCTCATCGATTCGCTGAACACCGACCTGTGCTATACCCTCGGGTTATCCTGCGACCTTTCATATTATAAAAAACAGGCCATTGACTATTTGCAAAAGGCCGTCGAACTGGTCACCCCTTCAACATCATTTCTATCGCGGATTTACCAGGACCTGGCCGTGGCCTATACCGGGTATTATCAATATCCCGAGGCGTTGGAAAACTACCTCAAAGCTTACGAGCTGACACCGGGCGATACGCTGTTGTTATACCGCATTGCCAGTCATTATGACAACTGGATGAAGGATTACAATATGGCGCTGCAGTACTATCAGCAATTCATGGAAACAAGGCCGAAGGGGAGAAAGGGCTTTGACGCTGAATTGAGGGATGGCGTTATCGTCGTTTCCTATTACGATTTCGTGGAGCGGAGGATGAAAGAGATCCGGGAAGAAATGTTCTGGAATGCAAAGAAACCGGAAGAAAAAAAGCAACCGGAATATAAGGAGACATTGCCATGAATTAAGTAATGACGTTTAAATACCCTAACCTTTTTTTTATGAAAACCATTTCCGAAAAATCAGGCCAGTGGGCTGCCACAATCGCCCTGGCAACCTTTCTCGTGTGGATCATTTGCTTTGTAGCCATCTTTTTGGTGAATCCTCTTTTTGCATGGACCAGCCTGGAGGATTACATTGCCTATTCCGCCGCTAACAACCAATCCTTTAAATTCATCGCCCAGCTCGCCATGCTCTTGTTTGCCCCCGCTTTCGTGGTGCTGGTGCACAGCATCGCTGACCGTGCCGAAGGCGATAAAAAATTCCTCTCCCGCATTGCGGTCAGCTTTGCCGTCATGTTTGCCGTTTGCGTCAGCATCCACTATTTCGTTCAGATCAGCTCGGTACGGCTGAGCATCGCAGGCGGTGAGACCGCCGGACTCGAACAGTTCATCCAGTCCAATCCCTATTCCGGCATCGCCGGGATTAATCTCGTAGGATGGACCCTGTTCTTCAGCCTTTCCTGCCTTTTCCTCGCTCCTGTCTTCCCGGGAAAGGGCATCAACCGCCTCATCCGCTATGCCCTGGTCGCCAATGCCTTTTTCTGCCTGCTGGGAGGAGTCGGCTATATAACCGATACGGTGGTGCTGGTCTTTCTCTGCCTCAACCTCGGCCTTGGCGGGGCGATGGGAACGGCGGTGGCGGGGATGATGGTTTATTTTAAGGGACAAGGGACAAGGGACAAGAAGTGACGAGTGACGAGTGACAAGTTACAAGTTAAGACGGTTCAGTTAATTAACAAACGTTACTACGAATCACTACCCTGCAAACAGGGAAAAAAGCCTGTTGACGTTTGTTTAAAAATTATTAACTGGGTCCACCCCCTGCACCCCCGCCAGCGGGGGACATCTCACTGCTCATACCTAGCTATAAATAATAAACTTATGCATTAAATTAATTGCATTAAGGATGATGTTATGCATAAAGACAAGGAAGGGCATTATCCCCCGCTGGCGGGGGTGCAGGGGGTGGATGGATTCTGTATTTTACTTATAATTTAAATATCATTATCTTTACCCCCGTCTAAAACTTTGGATGTTTAAATTTAAGAAGGATAGGGTGAAGTAAATAATCTTCGGCGTGTAGCCGGGGATTATTCCATTTTGCAACTCAGGCAATCTCTCGCCTGGGACATTTCTAATTATATTTATATTTGAATTGATTATGGGTTAAGAATTAATCCTATTCTTACCCTATAATTTCAACAACATAAATTTTTAAGCATCATGAGTAACGAAAATAAATCCATTCACGATTTCGATATCAATTTAATCTGTGAATTTTATTCAACTATGGAACGGCAAGGGCCCGGCAGTCCAGAAGTAACCCTTAAAGCATTGAGCTTTATCGACAATCTTATCAGGGAATCCTGCATCGCTGACCTGGGTTGCGGAACAGGCGGCCAGACCATGGTTTTAGCACAGCATGCACCTGGGCACATTACAGGCGTCGACCTGTTTCCCGGATTTATCGACCTGTTCAACGCAAATGCCCGCAGGCTGGATCTTCAGGACCGGGTAAAAGGAGTGGTCGGTTCTATGGATAACCTTCCGTTTCAGTCCGGAGAATTAGACCTGATCTGGTCGGAAGGAGCCATCTATAATATCGGTTTTGAGAGGGGTGTCAACGAGTGGCGGAAATTTCTGAAAACCGGAGGCAACATTGCCGTTTCCGAAGTATCCTGGTTTACTGAAGAACGGCCTGCCGAGATCGAAGCGTTCTGGCAGGATGCTTATCCTGAGATAAACACCATTCCCGTTAAGGTCGCCCAGCTGCAAAAGGCCGGATTTATCCCGGTTGCAGCCTTTGTTCTGCCCGACAACTGCTGGACAGAACATTTCTATGCTCCGCATGCTGCGGCACAGGAAGCCTTCCTGAAGAAATATAAAGGAAATAAAATGGCTGAAGATTTCATAGCCTGGGAACGGTATGAAACACAAATGTACCACCGTTATAAAGCGTTTTATGGCTATGTTTTCTATATCGGGAGGAAGATTTGAATATTATATAAAGAAGGGTTGTCCTGAAAACCAGGACAACCCTTTTGCTTTATCTCTTATACTGAGCGTCCGCTTGTGCCCCTATATTATTTAGCGATTTGGTGATTTGGCGATTTAGTGATTTGCCTAAATGGCTGAATTATAAATTGATCTCTCGGATTCTCCGGCGTATTACCAGCTTCGTCGGTTCATCGTTTTTTAAAGGAAGAGTGTTTGTTTAATAAAGTATATTGTGCCACGATGAATCTCCCCCAGCTTCGCACCTGGGCATTTAAATTTGTCAGTTTGTATGATGTAAATTCCGGTTAAGAGTCAATTTTTCTTAATGTGGCATTAATGTCCATTATTAAGAAACTGATTAACATGATAAATTCAGATAAAAAATGGTACAAAATATTTATCTAAATTGCACTTTGTATAAACAAACACCTGACGTTATGAAAAAAAACCGTCCAACCCGAACCGTTGAGAAACCCGAAGACCTGGATGCTGTTTTATCTGATGATACGCCTGTTCATAAAAGGAAAAACCACCGGGGTGAAATTCTGCCGGGAAAAAAACTTACCGATTTTGTTTTCGAATTCATGCTAATCTTTCTGGCCATCAGCGGAGGCTTTTTTGCCAATAACCTGCGGGAGAATATCATTGACAGGAAGAAAGAAAAGGAATTTATTGCCAGTATGGTGCGCGATCTTGAGGAAGACACGGCATCGGTGCGGAATATAATGATCAATGACAGTGTTCAGGCCAAAGGCCTTGACAGCCTGCTGACATTGCTGGACACTTCCGGTTCAGATGTTGACATCTATAAATTTTATTCATTCTGCGGAAAATATCTGCCGTCCTATACAGGATTTGAATCGAGGGATATCACGATCTCCCAGCTTGAAAATTCAGGGGGCTTAAGGCTTATCCGGGATAAAGCCGTGCTTGACAGTATCGTATTGTATTATTCAACCTATACATCGCACCGCGAACAGGATCAATTTAATTCCTCGGCCTTTCAACAGATCATCGATATGGAGATCAGGTACTTTCACTTCAGTATTATGAGAACCGGTAACGCGGCAGTAACGCTTCCCGATCCGGCAGTAATGCGGGAATTTTATAACCGCATACTGATTTTTAATTTGCTATTGCAACAGGATCATTACTGGTTAAAACAGTTTCACAACCGGGGCAGTTCTTTGATCAGATTTTTAAGGAAGGAATA
>CAYMJH010000210.1:0-1895 GCA_964390385.1 uncultured Bacteroidales bacterium
GCAAACCAAAAAAGCCGGTGAAATAAAAGAACAGATGGATAAAATGATTGCCGAAAAAGGTAACGCCATAAAAGAAACCGATGAATATGTTGAACTGCAGCAACAGTTTATCAATGCAACATCGGCAGGTACCCGCACCAACACCATACTCGAAAAAAATATTGAATGGACAACCAAGTACGCTGCCCGTTCAAACATTTTTGCAAATCTTGACCGTAAATTAGCCATAGGCGCAACACTCCTCGAAAATAAAATAAAAGACTTTGAGGAAAGTATAAGCATTATGAAAAAAGACTGGGAAATGGCTGCTGCATCACGCGGCGCCACAGCCATTCTGAAAGAAATTTTAGGCCCCGGCGGACAGAACTGGAAACTGGAATATGCCCTTGAATTCGTAGCCGGGCGCATCCAGGAAGATCTGGCGATGACGGCACAGAACCTCGAAGACCTGGACAGGAATACTACGGCATTCAATTTCGACAGCGATGAGGCCTACGAAAAACTGCTCGAAATAGGCAACAAACTTGATGCGGGACAGCTCGACATCCCGAATCCTGCCAAAATTGCCAATCCCAACCACAAGCTGACCCGTGAAGAAAAGAATTCAACCGGCCCGCTTGGCGATATTTTTTAAATCCGCAGCAAGAAAATATCCATAATTAAACCTTATCAATACCATGGCAACAGAATATGAAAACAAATCCGGGAGATCGATCCCGGGCTTTCCCAAAAGCTGGACTTTTGGCTTTCAACTGATCATGCTCCTGCTGATCCTGGGTGCAATCGGGGTTGGTGTGTATTACGGCTATCCTTACCTGAAAAACCGGTCTGCCGGCAGTCAGGCTGAACTGCGTGCCGGGTTCAACAATTTTGTCGGTTTTGCCCCCGGGCTTTACCTTAACGGAGGTGCCGCTCCCAATAAGGAATCGAGGATGTACAAGGAATTCGGCGTCCTTTTCGAGGCCATCCGTATGGATGATATGCAGAAACTTAATGATGCCCTGAAAAACGGAGACCTTGACTTTATCTTTACCACTACCGACATTTCGCCTATCGGGATGGACCGCACCAGCGACCTCGCCAAAATGTCGGTCGACGAGTCCATCAATTCCGTGGCTGATCTCAAAGGTAAAAAGATTGCCTGCGCCCTGGGCTGGCCAAGCAACACGTTGCTCCATGCCACACTGGAAGCCGGAGGCCTTACGGAGAAAGACGTACAGATCCTCCCCATGGGAGATCCGTTTGCTGCAAAAACGGCATTCACCACGGGTAATGCAGATGCAACCGTGGTGTGGTCTCCCGATGACGAGGAATGCCTGAAATCAAGGGCAGCCAAAGTCCTTACCAGCACGGAACTGCTTCCCAATATCATCATGGACGGTTTCATCGCCCGCAAAGATGTGCTGGAAAAAAAGAAAGACCTTTTCGTGAAATTGTCCCGCGCCTGGCTCGTGGCCAATTCCGAGATGAATGATCCCGCCAAAATGGCCGCTGCCGCACAGGTATATAAAGCCGCTTTCGAAGTCCCTGATGATGTAAGCATTATACTGGACGGCATGAAGAAAATCCACTTTGCCACCTACGGCGACAATGTCAACTTTTTCGGACTGAGTACGGAATATACGGGTATCACCGGGCAACAACTCTATACCAAGATGGCCCGTGTATACAAAACAGGGTACGGCAATAACCTGAGCAGCATCGTACCCTGGGCGGAAGCTTCTTATCCCGGCATTGTACAGGCCATTACGGATCTCCAGGGTGACCTTCATGCCGCGGAAGGCCAGATCAGGTTTGAAGCCCCCACCGCAGCCGATGAAACAGCTCCGGCGGTTGCCATCAAACCCATCATCATCAATTTTGCAACCGGTTCCTGGGCACTTTCACCTGAAATG
>CAYMJH010000210.1:1905-6846 GCA_964390385.1 uncultured Bacteroidales bacterium
ACAAGATCGAGAATCAGCTGGGACAGCTTTCGGTTGAATTTGCCGGGATGAAGGTTCGCATCGAAGGAAATACCGACAATGTCGGTGGCGCTGCCATGAACAGGGAACTATCCTACAAGCGTGCCCGGTCAGTGGCGGACTACCTGGTCAAGACCTATAATTTTGATCCCAACCGTTTTATCATTGTCGGCAACGGGCCCGATAAGCCGGTCGCAGACAATAACACGGAAGAAGGCAGGTATGCCAACCGCCGCACGGAATTCCAGTTGCTGGGGAAATAAAGTATCCCGCATCATCTCTATATATAAGGAGGATGATCAGCATCCTCCTTTCTTTTAACCTCTATATAAAAGTCGTTCATGATGAACATCGTAAAAAAGCTTTTTCAGTTCGCCGGTGAGGTTGACAAAAGAACCGAACTGGTATTGAACATCGCGGGATGGGTCCTGCTCTTCCTGATATGGTGGCTTGTCACCACCATGGGATGGATAAAATCCACCATCCTGCCCTCTCCCATCGATGTGATCAAATGCTTCAAAACCCTGTTCGTGGAGCGTAACCTGCTTTTCAATACCGGGTATTCCATTTTTATTAACCTGGGAGGTTATCTGCAGGCAATCGCCATTGCCATACCCCTGGGTTTCCTGGTGGGACTGATCCCCTTTCTGAGGCACCTGGTCAGCAAGCAGGTGGAAGCCGTACGCTTTACTCCGCTTCCCGCAACCACCGGGATATTCATGGCCTTGTTCGGCCTGGGACTGAATGTTAAAGTGCAGTTTCTGGCCTTCGGTATCTTCGTGTATTTGCTGCCTTCCATTACCCAGAGGATCAAGGACATCGAGACAGATGATCACCTGAAAGCCCTGCAGCAAACGATGTGGACATTGAATGCAAGTCCCTGGATGACCCTGAAACACTTCTATATACCCTCTGTACTCAGCCGGTTTTCAATGGATGTGATCAACCTGGTGGCGGTGAGCTGGACTTACATTGTCATTGCCGAAATGGTGAACGCCCAGGGCGGATTAGGCTCGATGATCTATATGGCAACATCGCGCGGTTCTCACGTAGATCAGCTTTATGCCGTGCTGATCCTGATCATTTTCATTGGCTTTATACAGGATAAGCTTTTAAAACTGATCGATAAGAAAGTCTTTAAATTCAAATATGCCTGATCATGAAACGGAATGTATTTCAAAAACAGAACGATAGTGAGATTCCGGAACCGGTTGAACCTGCATCGGAACCGGAAATCCAAACCGTTTCAGACCAGGAAGCTCCTTCCTCACCGGCAGGCCGGTCAGGAGACATTATCAATCTGGTCAACATTAGCCAGATCTATTCTGATCATACTCCTCCCAATATTGTATTCAAGGATTTCAACCTGGATATCAAGGATATTAAGAACCAGGGACAGTTCATCACCATCATGGGCAAGTCGGGCTGCGGAAAATCCACCTTGTTGAGGTATATTTCAGGTTTGCAGGTGCCTACCTCCGGAGACGTATACATCTACGGGAAGAAACGCACTGACAAAGACCGTATTCCCATGGTTTTTCAGCAATATACTTCGTTTGAATGGAAAACCGTACTGCAGAATGTTGCCCTTCCGCTGATCCTGAAAGGCGTTCCAAAAAGCGAAGCGAACGACAAGGCGATGGACATGATCGAAATTGTCGGTTTGAAAGGCCATGAGAAAAAATGGGCCAAGTATCCGATCCTCTCAGGAGGCCAGTTACAGCGGGTGGCCATTGCCCGAAACCTGGTGGTGAACCCGCAGATCCTGCTTATGGACGAACCTTTTGGTGCCCTGGATACCATCACACGCAAACAGATCCAGGTATTCCTCCGTTCTGTTTTTGAAAATGCCAAACTCGATCCGACTGTTATTTTCGTCACACATTCCGAAAGCGAGGCTGTTTTTCTTTCCACGGATATTTACATAATGGATTCAGGTCCGGCCACCATCAGGCATCATTATAAGATCGACCTGCCTGCGCAGCGGGATGATTCGGTGAGGTATACCCATGAATACTCCGAATATGTGAACAAACTGGGCATTATGCTGGAGGATCTGAAGAAGGAGAAGAAAGTGAAAAGTGACAAGTGACAGGTGACAAGCAATACAAGAGCCAAGAACAAAGAACAAAGAACAAAGACTAAATATAACTGACAACTGACAACGGCTATACCATTCTATTCCAACAATTCCCACATCTCAAATCCCAAAACTACTTGTCACTCGTCACTCGTCACTCGTCACTAATATAACATTCTCACCCTTATCGTCCCCTCAATCGCCTTCAACTCTTTAAGAATGCCGATGTCGAGCCGGCTGTCGGTATCAACAATGACATAACCAATATCAGGGTCCGTCTGCAGGTATTCGGCGGCGATATTGATCCCTTTGCTGGTAAAGACATAGTTCACCTCCTTGAGAATGCCGGGCTCATTTTTATGGATATGCAGGAAGCGCTGCACATTGTGATTAGGCTGCAGAGAGATCTGAACAAAGTTGGTTGCCCCGATAGTTGATCCCGTATCGCTGTATCTGACAAGCTTTTCAGCCACTTCCGTCCCGATATTCTCCTGGGCTTCCATGGTGCTGCCTCCCACATGAGGCGACAATATCACATTGTCAAACTGCTGAAGTTCAGAAATAAAAAGATCATTGTTGGAAGCCGGCTCCTCGGGAAAGACATCGAGTGCAGCGCCCAAAATATGTCCTGATCTCAGTGCCCTGGTCAGCGATTCAATGTTCACAACACTGCCCCTGGCTGCATTCAGCAGGCATGATCCCTTACGCATCCGGGCCAGTTCGTGTTCCCCTATCATATTACGGGTATGCTGGGTTTCGGGTACATGCAGGGTCACGATATGAGACACCGACAGCAGTTCATCGAGCGATGAACAGGCTATCGCCTTGCCCAGGCTCAGCTTCTTTACGATATCATAATAATACACGTTCATCCCCATGGCTTCAGCCAGGATGGATACCTGCGATCCGATATGGCCATAACCCACAATGCCCAGGTTTTTGTCTCTTACCTCAAAGGAATTGCTGGCTGATTTAAGCCATTTTCCTTTATGGGCCGCGGCATTTTTCATGGGTATGTTGCGCAGGAGGAGAATGCATTCGGCAATGACCAGTTCCGCCACCGAACGGGTATTGGAAAAGGGAGCGTTGAAAACCGGAATGCCCAGCCATTTGGCCGCACGACCATCCACCTGGTTCGTTCCGATGCTGAAACAACCGATGGCAAAAAGCTTTTCGGCGGCATTCAACACTTCTTTGGTCAGTTGAGTTCGGGAGCGAATGCCAATGATATTCGCCTGGCTTATCTTTTCTTTCAGTTCCGCATCATCCAATGCATTAGGAAGGCATTCAATGCTGGTATAACCGTTACTGACAAAGAAATCGGTCGCACTCTTATGAATGCCCTCGAGCAACAATACTTTGATTTTTTCCTTCTTAAGCGAATATTTCCTGGTCATGATTTAAAAAGTAGCAGACACATTATTCTAATCGGGGATGAAAATAGAAAAAAACCGTGAATAAAAAATTCAAATTTGTAAACTACCATTTATCTCAGAAAAATAACATCCTTTTAACTCTCACCATAAAATGTTAACTTGCAGGTTAAACAATACCCCGCACAAATCGTATCATTATTGTCACACCCCAGTTGTTTATCGTGAAGATCCCGGTTCAGAAATACCTGTTTGTCGCCCTTTTAACCCTGATGGTGAACGGTTCACTTCTTTCCCAGGTTCTTAAAGATACGGCAACGTTCAACCTGATCAGAAGGGGCGTTGGTTATATTTATAACCTTGAATTTGAAAAAGCAAATGCGGTATATGAGAAACTGAAGGCAGATTACCCCGATCATCCCCTTCCCTTGCTTTTCAGGGGGATGACAACTTACTGGAAGCATTTTCCACTGATTCCTTCCTCACCCGAGATTCCATCCTTCGAAGAGGACTTGTTTACCTGCATTGACCTGTGTGAAAAAAAACGGGCCACATCCGCGGAGGCCGAATACCTGCTGGCCGATCTGGGAGCCAGGGGATTACTGCTGTTGTATTATGCTGATAACGACCTCAGTATGAATGTGTTTTCTATCGCCTCCAAGACCTACCAGCTGGTGATGAAAGCCTTTGATTACACACATTCATACGCTGACTTTTACTTTTTCACGGGGCTTTATCAATATTACCGCGAAGCCTATCCCGAATCCCACCCGGTGTACAAGCCCTTTGCCATTCTTTTTCCCAGGGGCGATAAGGCAAAAGGGCTGAAAGAGCTGAAAGTTGCCGCCCGACATTCGCTCTTCATGAAAGCGGAAGCCAACACTTTTCTCACCGGCATTAATATAAGCTTTGAGAACAACTATCCGGCTGCGATGAGTTTCAGTAAAACACTTTTTGATCAGTACCCGCACAACAACCAGTTTTTATCGGCTTATGTTAAGAACCTGTTGCTGATCAAACAGTATGATGAAGCCGAAAGGATTCTTGAAAAGCACAAAAATACTGAAAGCCATTATTTCCGTTTTCAAAAGAATATATTCAAAGGGATCCTGTATGAAAAGAAATACCATAACAACAAGGCAGCTGAAGCTTATTATAGCGCAAGCATTAAACAGGCCTCTTCAATCGGCGATTTTGCCAATGAATACCTAGCCTATGCCTATTTCGGCCTAAGCCGTATCATGAAAGAAAAAGATGAAATCAAGTTAAGCAAAAGCTATTATAAAAAAGCCATGGACCTGGCCGCATTCAAAAACGTGAATTTTAACGACTGAGAGCTTTCTTTAGTTAAATCTGCCGGACGCCTCCAGGGTGTCCGACGGCTGACAAAAAATTTTAACTTTCTGACGATTAAAATTGGTGAAGATCACCGGTCAATATTAACGATTTTCAATTTTCCTCCACTGTCTC
>CAYMJH010000211.1:0-6801 GCA_964390385.1 uncultured Bacteroidales bacterium
TTATGTTCCTTGCCGTTTATATATATTTTGCCCTGATCAGGCTGAATCAGGTCTGTCATCAGGTTTATCAACGTGGTTTTGCCGGCGCCGTTCTTTCCCAGCAACGCATAAACGGAATCCTTCTCAATCTTCAGGCTGATATTGTCAAGTACGGGATTTTTGCCGTATGTTTTGCTAAGGTTTTGTATTTCGATCATAGGGGTTCATTGGTCTCATTTTGTGCTTGTTACTAAATCATTCCGGGAACAGGGTATTTACTCTTTTTTCACCAGCTCGCCGTTCTCGAAAATGCCGGTCTCCGATGACCCGTCGGCCCAGGTATAGGTGCCTTTGCCGTTGAACTTGTTGTTTTTGAAATAGCCGGTGTATTTATCGCCGTTGGGATAAAAATAGATGCCATAGCCGTCCTGCATCCCGTTTTTCCATTCGCCGATGTATTTTGTACCTGAAGGCCAGATATAGGTTCCCTGTCCGTTGAACTGGTCGTTGGCCCATACACCGTCATACCAGCCTCCGTCAGCATCTGTTAATTTACCCCTGCCTACGCGCTTTCCATCGGTAAAATTTCCCTCGTAGCGGTAACCGTTGGCATAAACATAAATGCCTTTCCCGTTCCGGCAGTCTCCTTCGATGCAGCCTGTTTCCTGGGCAGAGATCGCAGCCGGGACCATGATCAAAAAAAAGTAAGCCAGTCTTTTCATCGCTTGAATTTTTTGATAAATATAGTGAAATATACGAGGGGGAGGGGAGAAAGTTGGAGGTTGTCGGAAGCGAAGGTTGTGATGGTTGTGAAGGTTGTGGTGGTTGTGATGGTTGTGGTGGCTGTGATGGTTGTAATGGTTATCGGTTATGGTGGTTACGGGTATTGACTACTAGCTACTGAACCAGATTGTTGTATTTTTTTTTTAAATTAATGCGTCTTTTTTATTGAATTATGCAACTTACTATTAAACCTTTATCAGTGGATTACAATAAAATAGAATTTTTAAAGCATTATGAACCAATCCATATTCAGCTATATAGATTTTGCAGGGTAATTGCCGGAAATCATGAGGATGCTGAAGACCTGATCCAGGATACCGTACTTAATGTTATGGAAAGATTCGACAAAATAAAAGATATTGCTGTATTTAAATCATATGTTTTTAGTGTTGCAAGTAATCTGCATAAGATGAAACAACGCCGGAAAAAATTCAAAGCCTCCTTCAATGAAGAAGAAATGAATCAAATCACTGATTTTGGTCAAAATCAGGAGCATTATACGGAATTCAGGATTGTGTATGAAACGATTCTCTCTTTACCGGCAAAAACTTCTGAAACACTGATTCTATATTATATAGTTGATTTGTCGATGGAAGAAATCCGAAAAATCCAAGGAGGTGGTATATCCGCTGTAAAATCACGTTTGCAAAGGGGAAAAGAAAAAGTCCTGTCTCTTTTGAATACACAAGAGCAGTTAAATATTGCATTGATGTTTTTAACATTTTAGCCGAAAAGCGATGGGGAAAAAATATACACAACAAGCATTGGGTCAATTTTTTGAAGAGTTCAAAAACCTGCCAATCCCTTATAGAATGGAAAATGTACTCCAATTGCTGAATAATCCGGAGGCAAAGCCTCATCATTGGGTTAATTTTCATATTAATCATGTAAAGTACTTGATCACCGGTAGTTTATTAATCATTGGAATTTCAGCTCTATTGTACATAATTTCAGCTCATCAGAAAGAAGAATTGCCTCTCTTTAATAATAAAGAACAAATTGAACCTTCGGAAACGGAAACTGCAATTATCCATAACAAAAACAATTCAGACAAAACAACCACTGAAATAAAAGCCGGAGATTCAAAACGAAGGCTTAAAATAATGAAGAAAGAGAACCAAAAGATTTCAGAAAGCATTGCGCCATTGAATAGCAAATTCAAAAGTATTCAATCCGATAGTGCAGATTTTATGTCAACCATAGAAAATAACGAATTGACAGAAAACCGGGTGACTCATAAAAATATTGCTGAAGAAGAAAGAGCAAAAGTAGAAGTCCCAATTATTTCTCTAACAAAAGACGAGATGAAGAATCTCGGTTTTAAGTTTTACCGGGATTCCGTGGTTTATATTTTTAAAGATGGCTGCAATAAATATATTAGCTCAATAGATAGTATTGACCTTGATTTCAATGCTGACTCATCAAGAATTATTGATGAAGATTATTTGCCATTAATGGAACTTGAAGAAATGAGAAGTCAGGGGAAAACTCATTTAACAATTAAAAGGATAACAACGGAAATAAGAATCTGTGGTAAAATGAGTCTGAAAAGCAAAACGGAAATATTGCTCAGAGCGGTTACGGATATCCATTCTAAATTTATAAAGCAAATCTGGTCTTACGATGAAGATATGATTGATGGATATTATCCGGATATGAACGAAGATGATATTGACTTTAATCTTTTAGTACCGGTTAAATGCATTACTACTGAACCTGATTTGGGTCTATTTGACATTCATGTATTTTGGATATACCCAAATGAAAGATTATTTGACTGTTTGCCTGAAAGATTATCGGAACAATTAAAGCAAGAATTCAATTTGCTGATTTCAACCGATTCATTAATGGGAAGGTCCGAATCTTCATGCACTTTTTATGAAATGTGTAAATCGACTTTACTGCTCAAAGAATTTAAGATCTATCCAAATCCTGCAATTCATTCAGCTACAATAGAGTTTTATGCTCCGGAAGCATTGGAAGGTTCTGTCTCTCTTGTCACTATTGCTGGTGCAGGACAAAAAGCATTAATTCCGAACACCTCCTTTATGGCAGGTCATAATAGGCACAAAATAGATTTATCAGGAATCACACCAGGCATTTATTTGATACTTATTAATTCCAACAGAGGTTTTAAAACGCAAAGACTAATTGTATCTCCATAGGTTTTCTTTATCCATCTACTAGCTACTGACTACTAGCTACTGGCTACTATTTTTTATATCTTTGTCCTCCGTACCAACCTGATCAGCAATCTAAAATTTCACCATCCGATGCTCCGGAGGATAAGGGACAGCCTGCTGGCAAACGAAAAAAGAATAGCTTTCATCATTAAAGATCGGGAGTATGATTACCATGAATTCGCAAGGTATATTACCGGCATCAGGTATTTACTTCAACGCTTTAAGGATATCCGGAATAATATCGTATGTGTTGTCACCGATGACAGTATTGAAACCTATGCCGCCATTTATGCCATATGGTTTGAAGGATTGACCTTTGTGCCGTTGAATCCCAGGTTCCCGGTGAGCCGGAACTGGAAGATCATGAAACAGTGCGGCGCCAATACGGTTATCTATGCCATTCCTGATCCCCCGCATGAAATCCTTGATGTTGCTGATCATCATGATGCCATTACAGGCATTATGGCGGATCAGGCCGACCTGAGCTTTAAACCGGGAACGGATGATGATATTCTTTATATCCTTTTTACATCAGGCACTACGGGAGTCCCGAAAGGTGTGCCCATCACCGGAAGAAACCTGAACGCTTTTATCCATGCCTTCCTCGGACGGAATCCTTCCCTGGATGCCGATGAACGCTTTCTGCAGATGTTTGATTTTACCTTCGACGTATCCGTACAATGTCATATCGTACCCTTGCTGCTGGGCGCTTGTATCTGCACCATACCGCTTAACCAGATCAAATACCTGTCGGTATACAAAGTACTGGAGCAGCATAAGGTCACGGTCGCCATTATGGTCCCCTCGGTAATTTCATTTCTGAGGCCTTATATGAAAAAAATCCATCTGCCCGAGATCCGGCACACCATTTTCACCGGTGAAAGCGTTCCGCTTTCAGTGACGGAGGCATGGACCGGGTGTTGTCCGAATACCGTTATTGATGATTGCTATGGTCCCACGGAAGCTACCATATATTGCCTCTCCTACCGGTGGACAAAGGAAAAGGGACCGGTCAAGGCTTATAACGGCATCGTTTCCATTGGCAAACCCTACGAAGGGATCACCGCCCTGGTGGTTGACGAAAAAGACAGGCCTGTGCCCCCTGGTATGAAAGGTGAGCTGCTTGTTGCGGGTGACCAGGTTACGGGCGGCTATTTAAACAATCCTGAGAAGAATATGACTTCCTTTCTTGTCCAGGATTATCAGGAAAGGGGGCAAAGGTTTTATCGCACGGGTGACCTGGTATATTGTGATGCCGAAGGTGACTATATGTTTTGCGGGCGGATGGATAAACAGGTGCAGGTGCAGGGTTTCAGGGTTGAGCTGGGGGAGATTGAATTCCATGCCAAAAAGAAAATGCAGTCGGGGAATTGCGTGGCTGTGGCCAGGGCCGATAAGGCGGGCCATATGGAGATCTTTCTTTTTGTTGAGAACCAGGGGAGGGATATTCAGGGAATAAGGGATTACCTGCAGGCTGCTCTTCCTTTTTATATGCAGCCGGCGAAAGTGATCCCCGTGGATGCCCTTCCGCTGAACAGCAATGGCAAAACAGACCTTAACCGGTTAATGACGATGATCATATGAATGCTGACCTGCTGCCGGATCTTATAGAGAATAACCTGTACAGCCTGTACAGGGGATTTGCCAATGCCGGAGATTATGCGCTGACGGAGCGTCCATCCTATTCCTGGATATGGACGGATAAAAGCGTATTCCCCAGGAACATTTTCCAGATCGATCCCGCTATGGATGAAACAGCGCTTTCAGATCTTGTTCAACTGATTAAGGATGACCGGGCTTCTCCCTTTATGGTTTTTCGCAATGACAAGGTGAATGATGACTTCATTGAAAAACTCAAAGCCAAAGGATTCCGGCAGGTGATGCACTGGCCCGGTATGGCGCTGCCCCTGCAGCATAACCATAAATGGACTGTTGCAGATGATCCTGCTATATCGATTAAAAAAATCAGGGATGCCGAAGATGTCAGTGAATGGGCCGGCATGGTTGAGGATATTCTTTTCAATAGCAGGAAAATAGACAGGAAAGTGCTTAACAACCTGGTGCATACTCCTGCATTGAGTCTTTATACCGGTTATTATGACAATGTCCCGGCAGGAACGCTGCTGATGTGGACCGGTGACCAGGTTGCAGGATTATACATGATAACAACCCGGCCTGATTTTCGGAAGAAGGGCGTGGCCTGGCAGATGACTAATAAGGCCATCAGGGATGCTGCCTTTACTGGATGCCATTATGCCGTGCTGGAATCGACACAGCAGGGATTGTCGATATACAGGAAAGCCGGTTTTTTGGAATCCTGCAGTTTTTCTATATATTGGATGCTGGGAAAAAACAATTGAAATGAGTGAACACAATGAGGTTGAGGGGATATTTGCCGTGATATCAGGGATTATACGGAATATCACCGAAAACAACAGCTTGCAAATTGAACCGTCATATACGGCAAGGGACGTAAAGAACTGGGATTCCCTGCGTCATGTGATGATCATCAATGAAATCGAAAATCATTACAATATCCAGTTCGACCTGATGGAAATGCTCGATATGAGCAGTGTGGATGATATCTGCCGTGCCGTAATAAAAAAGAAAAGCAAAGCGGGATGATCATTAAGGAAATATCGTTAAGGGAATTGCCCGGTTTCCTTGACTCTGATGTCTACTGGAAATCACAGGTCAAACCCGTAACCGCGGAGCGTGTATTTTCCCAGGCGCATAATCCGCGTGCCCTTCCCGATGATATTGTGCTGATTGTAGCTTATGCCGATGACGGCAGGCTGGCCGGTTTTACCGGAATGTTGCCCGATACAGGCTGCAGTGAAGGCGGAACATACCGTTTTGCGTGGAACAGCGGCTGGTGGACCAACCCGAAGGCAGGGCAGGGGATAGCCATTAAGCTCTTTTTCCGGTCGATGCAGGTATGGAAGGGGCATTACATGATCACCGACCTCACCCGGCATACACGGAAAATCGTTGAGCTGACGCGGTTGTTTTATTTTGGCACACCGGCTCAGGGGATTACCCTGCAAATCCGCCCGGACTTCTCGGGTAAACTGACCAGGAGGAAGAAATCATTCCTTCTTTTCTTACCCTTCACGCTGGTGGCTGACAAAGCTCTCAATTTCATATTGGGCCGGAGGTTAAAAAAATGGGACCGGAAAAACACAGGGCCGGAAATGCAGATTGAATACACGAAGGAGCCCGATGCAACCTGCCTGGAATTTATGAATAAGCATAATGAACGGGAATTATGCCGACGCGGCGGTAAGGAATTTGAATGGATCAGGACATATCCCTGGCTGGTAAATGCAGCATCCGCAAAGCACCGGGTGACCTATCCTTTTTCGCATGTCTGCAGGCGTTTTGAATTTTTCATGGCAAAAATTCATACCCACGGGAAATTAGCCGGGGTAGTTCTTCTGACCAACCGGGATGGCCTCTTTAAGATTCCGTATGTATATGCTGAACCGTCGGCGACCAACCTTATTTCCTGCGCGATCTGCAGCATACTGGTCGATAAAAAGGCAGTGGCTTTTCATTCCTTCCGGCATGAGGTCAATGAATTCATTGAAAAAAGTGCATTCCCCTATCTCTATAAAAAGAATGTCGTTAAGGAATTGGCCGTAAGCAATGCCCTGGTCGGCCGGCAACCGGAGAAATATTTGCTGCAGGACGGCGACGGGGATGTGGTGTTTACTTGAAAGATTATAATTATCTTACAATAATGTTCTTCCCAACCATTCCTTTCAGCAGATAATAGAAGTAATCTGTCTTCAGCCGTCTTTCAGCGCTTATGTCATAATCCTCCATGGGTATTCGCTGCAGGTTGCGGTGTTCA
>CAYMJH010000212.1:0-6731 GCA_964390385.1 uncultured Bacteroidales bacterium
CATCGTGGGTGGCAGCGCTGGATTCTGCGCAACAGCGTGCCGAACTCGAGGAATGGTTTGCTGCCATTGCAGCACGGTATCCCGGAATTAAACAGGTCGAAGTGGTGAATGAGCCTTTGCATCAGCCTCCCGACGCTACGCATGAGGGCGGTTATATTGAAGCACTCGGAGGATCGGGAGTGACAGGCTGGGACTGGATATTAGAGGCTTTCCGTATGGCGCGTGCCGTTTTTGCAGATACCGTCGCACTGATGATCAACGAATACGGTATTATGAACAGCACCACCAACACCGATAATTATCTTAAGATCATAAAACTGCTGCAGGCCGAAAACCTGATTGACGCCATCGGCTTCCAGGGTCACGGATTTTCACACAATGCATCCAATGCCGTCTACCTGAGAAATATCGATACCCTGGCCAGTACGGGATTGCCGGTCTATGTGACCGAACTTGATATAGACGGTCTGACCGATCTGCAGCAGGTAAGGGGCTACATGAATCTTTTTCCCTTGTTCTGGGAACATCCGGCCATAAAGGGCATTACCTTATGGGGTTTCAGGCCCGGCATGTGGAGGTCGGATCAGGGAGCCTACCTGATCGACCTGGAAGGCAATGAACGTCCTGCCATGCTTTGGCTGAGGGCATACCTGAAAGGCACCCTTGTTGCCAATGAATCCATTACGGTTTCCACTTCGACAGGACAAACGTCCATTGATACTGATGACAGTACCTTGCAGATGGTGGCCGAGGTTGCCCCGGAAAACACCACCCTGAAGACGGTCTACTGGAGAGTGAACAACACAAGCGTTGCCACGATTGATCAGAACGGTCTTCTGACGGCAAAAACCAATGGCACAGTCACGGTTACCGCCAGCTCACTTGAACTGAATTCCACGGTAAGCGATGAAATGATCATCACCGTGAGCGGGCAGACCGGCATCGAAAGCTTTTCAGGAAGCGAAAAGATGTTCATATATCCGAATCCTTCCGATGGAGGATTATTCACCATTGAGGGGCTGGATAATATGATACGGCTTGTTGTGCTTAATTTAAACGGAGAACAGGTATTTGCTTCTGACCTCTTCCGGCAGTCTTCGGTTGATCTGGATCTTAATGTTCCTGCAGGAGTTTACATTGTGAAAATCTATGATGGATCAAAATACTATCGTGCTAAAATAATTGTCAGATAAATTTATCGGCTTTTCTGTATTACGGCAAAAGTCATTAACTTGGATCAGCAAAACAAAAGCATGTTATGTCGGACATAAGGATTTCACGACGAAAATTCATTGGCACAGCATCCGTTGCAGCAATGGGTTCTGCCGCTTTCGGACTCAGTCCGGCCCGCGGCTGGAATTTTAACAGGGAATCCGGAAAGGAGATAGTAAGTATTGTCCGGATGAAGAATGGAAACATAGAAAAAGCCGTTGAAGAAGCCATTGATCTGCTGGGAGGGATTCATACGGTTACGCGGGGAAAGAACAAAATAATGTTAAAACCAAATCTGGTCGCTGACAGTGTTTATTGCACCACCAAAGTGCCGGTTGTAAAAACGCTGGCCCGGCTTATGCAAAAGGCAGGAAAAGAGGTAATGATTGGAGAAGGCTCGGCTGCGGCTTTAAATTTCAACGTGATTGGCAATGAAACCTTTAAGACAAAAAGGAAAGAGATCCTTGACGGCATGCAGCAGCATGTATTTGATACACTGGGCTACAGTGATCTGGCCCGGGAGTTAAATATTCCGTTGATAAACCTGCATTCCGGAGACATGATAGAAGTTCCGCTAAAGAACGGTTTTGCCGCCAAAACGGTTCAGATTCATAAATCGCTCACTGAAGCTGACCTGTTATGTTCTGTTCCGATGATGAAAACCCACGTCCTGGCAACGGTCACCCTGGCCATGAAAAACCTGATCGGACTGTATCCGGGAACGGTATATTATTCAGTGCGGTCATGGCTGCATGAACAGGCTGCTGCGGCTGGTTCTCCCGGCGTTGCATTTGAAGTCCTGGATATGAATCATGCAGTCACTACCGGATTGTCTGTGATTGATGCTTCCTCAGCCATGGAGGGGGACGGCCCGAGCAGTGGCCCGCTGGTCGACATGGGTTTGATCGTTGCAGGAACTTCACCCCTTGCCACCGATATGGTAGGAGCATCGCTGATGGGATTTGAAATGGATGAAATTCCAGTTATTGTATTGGCTCATAAAAGCGGGATGATGCCTGTAAATATCAATGAAATTGAGATCAGAGGGCAACGCATTGAAGATTGCAGGCGAAAATTTGCCAGGCCTGCTATTTATAAATGGTCTGATATAAGCAGTAGCTGGGGTATTAAGGAAATATAAATACGGACTAAAAGTTTTCTTCCCTGGGCAGTTATCATCTATCAAGGGAGTGATTTGTAGTTTCATTTTGTTTTCCGGAGTATCCGTTCAGTTGTTTGAATCATTGAACCGATAATAATTGGAATCAATCCAATAAAAATAACAACTTGATGGAGTTGATTTCATTTATTACCTTTATTATCCAACTAACATCGTAAGGTTATGATCGAGAGTTTCCAACTGCCTGAACTTCTTGTTGCCAATATCGGCAGGGAAAGCCGTGATTTTTCCGTGATGGCCAGCCGCAGCCAGCCGGTAAAAGTGTCCCTGGGACTGATCATATTTGGCGCAGTTTGGCTTGCCTTCAGCAGCCTATTCGTGGTGATATTTCTGGGCCCCCTGTTTGTCGGCAGGGAGGTGCATTTCCTGGTCAATGATGTTCCCACGGTTGCCGGGCCCGGCAATTTAAAGCCCATCGTGCTTCCGGCTGTCATTATAGGAATTTTCGAATTAATAGGATTGGGCATGTTGTTTTTCGGTTTTTACACCTTGTTCAAAAAGGGCGGGTATTTTGTGGGAACTCCGGTGAGGCTGGTGCATTACCGCAACGGAACGATCAGGTCAATTGACTGGGAGCAGTTTTCCGGTGACATTGAGGTCAGCGGAAACGACAAAAAGGGTAACATCACCCTGGGCCTGCGCACCGGTAAAATGGTCAGTCAGAAGAACGGTCCCGATCGCTATGTGCCTGACAAAATCTATATTTCAGGCATTGAGAATGTATACAAAATTGAGCCGATCTGCCGGATGCGCATAAAGGAAAACGATCCCACACCGCCTTTAAATCTGTAGAGACGAGATTAATCGCGTCGCTGCATTTTCTCTGCAAATTGTGGTTTTTTTTATAAACCAATTTTAATTTTGTGAAACTATAGTATCTTCCTTGTTCTGATTTAATTACATGATTATGATACAATTAACGAATAAAATTATACTCACTGGTTCGCTGATGCTTTTCACCATGATGGCTTATGGCCAGCAGGATCAACCCATTGTAGTGAACGCTGACAGAATAAAAGCGGAGATCCAGCCCACGATGTGGGGTATCTTCTATGAGGATATCAATTTTGCCGCTGACGGGGGGATATATGCAGAACTGGTCAAAAACCGTTCTTTTGAGTTTTATAAGCCCAAAATGGGTTGGGCCCTGAAATCAAAACCTGTTGATTCTTCTCAGTTTAATATTATAAACCGCGGAACTTCCCATGAAGGCAATGCGCGTTTTGCCCGGATAAAAGCCGGTCTGACATCAGAACCGCTATGTATTACCAATGGCGGGTTCAGGGGCATGGGAATTAAAAAGGATAATTCCTACCTGTTTTCCGTCATGGCTTTCGTGCATGACGGCAGCGATGTGAGCCTTCGGGTGGAACTGCTTAATGCCAAAGGTATTTTCATCGGAGGAACCACTTTAAAGCCTGAGGGTAAGGAATGGAAAAAATACACGGCTACCTTTACAGCCCTGGATACCGATGCCAAAGCCAGCCTGAACATCTGGTTTGAAGGAAAGGGCATCGTGGATATCGACGTGGTTTCCCTGTTTCCCGGTGACACCTGGAAGAACCGGCCCAATGGTATGCGTGCTGACCTGGTTCAACTGCTGGCCGACCTGAAACCGGGCTTTTTGCGGTTTCCGGGCGGTTGTATCGTGGAGGGTCATGATCTCAACAACCGTTACCAGTGGAAGAAAACGATCGGTGATCCCGGCGAAAGGCCTGTTATAATGAGCCGTTGGAATATCGAGTTCAAACACAGGCTTACACCCGATTATTTTCAATCCTTCGGACTTGGCTTTTATGAATACTTCCTGCTGGCAGAGGATATCGGGGCTGCGCCTCTTCCGATCCTCAACTGCGGCATGGCCTGCCAGTTCAACACGGGTGAACTGGTTCCCGTCGAAGATCTTGGCCCTTATATCCAGGATGCCCTTGACCTGATTGAATTTGCCAACGGGCCCGCCGAATCGGGATGGGGGAAAATCAGGGCGGAGATGGGGCATCCCGCACCTTTCAATTTAAAACTCCTGGGTATAGGAAATGAACAGTGGGGGCCCCAGTATTTTGAGCGCTATACGAAATTTGAGGAAGCCATTCGTGCAAAATACCCCGAAATTAAACTTGTATCGGGAACCGGACCGGCTCCTGACGGCGACCTATATGACTATGCTGTAAAGGAGTTGCCGAAATACGATCCCGCTATCGTGGATGAACACTATTACCGTGATCCTGAATGGTTCTTCAACAACGCTTCCCGGTATGACTCTTATGACCGCTCAAGGAAATACAAGATCTTTGCAGGTGAATATGCCGCACAAAGTGTGGGTGTCTGCAGTCCCCTTAACCAGAATAACTGGAAGTGCGCTTTATCAGAGGCTGCTTTCATGACCGGACTTGAGCGTAATGCCGATATTGTTCATCTAAGCTCTTATGCACCTTTATTCGGGCATGTTGAAGGATGGCAATGGATACCTGACCTCATATGGTTTGATAACCTGAGATCATACGGAACGTTGAATTATTTTGTGCAGCAAATGTTCTCCGTAAACAAAGGAACCCATTTGCTGGAGATGACCTGGGAAGGCAAACCTCTTGCCGGGCAGCAGTCCCTGTATGCTTCTGCCGTGCTGGATAAGGGATCCGGTGAGATTATTCTGAAGATGGTCAATGCCTCAGCGCAGGCACAGGCCAAAAATATTGTGCTGCAGACCACAAAAAAACCAGCCGCCGGGGCAAAACTGATCACCCTGCAAAGTGCAAGATTGGATGCCGTAAATTCCTTTGACACCGGTAAGAATATCATGCCTGTGGAACAGGAGATAACGGTGAAAGGAAAGAAACTGGATGTTACACTGCCGCCCTATTCATTATCGGTATACCGGATCAGGTATAAATAGAGGAAGTCCACAGTCGACGGTCCAAGGCAATTTTATAATCTTCAAATCTTAAAAATATTCATCGTGGAATGACCAGCCTGCTCCTCATGGCTTTTCCCGGATTGTCAAGCAACCTGTAATTCACACCCGGGGCTGATTTTGTCGTTTTGGAAGAGGTCCCGGTGATCCTTTCAATGGCTTTGGACAGCATAGGATCCTGTGTATCCCCGAACGGACGTGCTTCAACCAGGTTATCCTCCAGGGCAAAATCAGGCTGAAGACCGTCTTTAAAGTCGGTGAATCCCTCCGCATTGGCATATTTCATTATTATGGGCATGATAGCCCAGTTATGACTGGGCGGGGTGTCAAAGTCGTAAATCACCCATGAGCCCGTGTACTTGCCATAAGTGGATTCCCCGATAAGGGTTACGTCCATATAAGGTTTAAGCCCGATGATCAGCAGCTCACTTGCCGAGGCAGAACCATTGGTGGTCAAAAAATAAACATGACTCAGGTTCAGATTATGGGAGCTGGCCGGAAATTTGGTGATGAGCCTTTCCGATTCAGCACCTTCGGTGCTTTCGAAATAATCCTGCAGTTCATCGTTATAAAGAAAAGTGACGAAGGTGCTCGAACTGTTTACCACACTCTCGGGTGCCACCGCGGAAGCCAGGCAGGCTGATGCTTCTATCTGTCCCCCGGGATTATAACGGAGATCAATGACGAGATCGGTGATGTCGTAACTCCTGAACCTGTCCATCACCCGGTAGAGCGATTCAAGGTATTGGTCATTGTCACCGGTGATAAATTCGGTATAGACCATATAACCAATTCTTTTATCTGAAATCGTATAAATAGTATCGAATATCAGGGGATCAGCCTCGATAAGGGCAGCAGTAAGATTAAGGGTTGTTCCCGATGCTGAAATCATATTGCCTGAATAGGTACCCAGGCCAACGGAATAGGCCGACTGGCTGTAGAGCTCATAATAGTTGCCGGTATTCATGTTTTGGCCGTTGATCGTCACGATGATGTCTCCGCGTTTCAAACCAGCCTGGCTGGCCGGGGAATTCGGATATACGTATTCCACCAGGATAAACACCCTGTTGCTGTTGCTGAAAATGCCAAATGCAGGTGAATAACCCATGGATACCGGAACACCCGACAGGCTGGCCTGAAGAGACTTGTAATCATCGGTGATATAGGACCATTTATCCTCGGCTTCATAAACCAGCTCGTGAAAAAACGCTTCGGGATCAGTCTTGGTTTTAAAATTGACCTTGGAGGGCAGCGTTTCATTCCAGAAATATACTTCTTCCATCCATTCATACAGCCATTTTGAGATCTCGATTTTCCTGGTCAGTTCCTCATCCTCCTTCTTGCAGGATAACAGTAATATGAACGCCAGTAAAACCGGCCATAAACCCCGGTAAGGGAAAGTTCTGTTTTTTTTCATAACGGATCTTA
>CAYMJH010000213.1:0-6700 GCA_964390385.1 uncultured Bacteroidales bacterium
ATCGTCTCGGGATATGAAACCTTCGGGGACAATGACAAGCTGATCATTAAAAAAAGAAAAAAATAACGATTGAAAACATATACCTTATCACAATGATTAAAACAAAAGACCTCGTAAAAGTATTCCGCACCGAAGAGGTGGAAACCACGGCCCTGAACAAAGTAAACCTCAGCGTTGAAAAGGGTGAATTTGTTGCCATCATGGGGCCTTCGGGATGCGGGAAATCCACCCTGCTCAACATCATCGGATTACTGGATAACCCGACCAACGGACAATATTTTTTCAATGGTGAAGAAGTATCAAAGTACAGGGAAAGACAGCGTACCAACCTCAGGAAAGGCAACATCGGATTCGTATTTCAGAGCTTTAACCTGATTGACGAACTGACGGTATATGAAAACGTGGAACTGCCCCTGCTGTACCTCAAAGTCTCTCCTTCGGAGCGGAGAAAAAAAGTAACCGAAGTGCTGGAGCGGATGAAGATATCACACCGCAAAAAGCATTTCCCGCAACAGCTTTCCGGAGGGCAGCAACAACGTGTGGCCATTTCGAGGGCTGTGGTTACCAGGCCCATGCTGATCCTGGCCGACGAACCTACCGGGAACCTCGATTCAGCCAACGGCGAAGAAGTGATGAACCTGCTGACCGAACTCAACAGCGAAGGGACCACCATCGTGATGGTCACCCACTCACCCTCTGACGCCGACAAGGCACACCGCATCATCCAGCTGTTCGACGGGCATATTGTGACAGAGAATATCAGGCAGATCTTATAGAACCAAGAGCCAAGAACCAGGAATCAAGACAAGTAAACGATGACCGGTAATCAGTGAATAGTGAAAAACTAAAAACGAAAAGTGAAAAATGCTAACAGCCTGCAGCCTACAGTCTGAAAGACTGCAAGACTGCAAGACTTTCAGACTTCAAGACCAATCAACAAATCAATCCATCAACCAATGAAAGAGCTGTGTATTCCCGTTCCTTATCTCAAGGAAGATGAAAATGCCGAGGTGGAAGTTACCCTCAAAGGCCGCAAGCTGAAATATGATTTCAGGGTTGAATCCTTTCCGTGGGAGGGTGAAGATGAGCTTTCATCCCTCACCGACCCCATCGAACGTTCGCTGGCACGTATTTACCGTTTGAAAAAAGCCATCGAAAGCTATGACAAAAGCTGGGAACTGATCCAGATCTTCAATCCCTCCGACAATGCCGATCATGTTCATGTGCTCTACCGTAAAAAAATAAATTAAATTCGCATCATCTGATAGAATCACCTTTAAACCAAATAGACAATGAAAAAATTCGTTTTCCTTTTCCTGGCATCGGTATGGTTCATCCATGCATATCCCCAGAAAAAATGGTCGCTGGAAGAATGCATAAACTATGCCCTCGAGAATAACCTGCAGGTAAAACGACAGGAGCTGAATGTACAGTATTATAAGAACAACCAATCGCAGAGTTATCTTAATACGCTTCCTAATCTCAATGGAAGTATAAACCATTCCTATAGTTCGGGGAAATATACATTTCAGGGTGATTTGTATGAAAGCAATGCCTGGTCAGGAGGTGCTTCATTGGAGAGCTCATTAACTCTTTTTAATGGTCTGCAGACGCTGAACGATATCAAACAGAAGAAATATCAGTTTCTTCAGTCTCAGTCTGACCTGAAGAAGCGGGAAAACGATGTTTCTCTTGAGTTGGCTAACGGATACCTTCAGGTCCTTTTCGCAAAGGAACTACTGGAGGTGGCAAAAAGCAAGCTTGATGTCACATCGATGCAGGCTGGACGCACGAAAAAGCTGTTGGATGTCGGTAATGTCGCACAAGGAGAGTATTTGCAGATTAAGGCCCAAGAGGCAAACGATAAAACAAGCCTTATCAATGCTCACAACAACCTTGATATCACTCTTCTAAACCTTACGCAGCTTCTGGATCTTGATTCAGTCGGCGGATTTGATGTTGTGGTTCCTCAGAATATTGAAGTTGAATTACTTTCTCCGCTTGAATCTGTTCAGTTGATCTATTCCAAAGCACTTGAAAACATGCCGCAAATTAAGAGTGCGGAATATGCACTAAAAAGCTCCGAAAAACAATTGTCCATGGCCCGTGGACAAGCCAGTCCCAGCATTGGTATCGGCGGTGGACTGACAAGCGAATATAAAAAAGACGTTGATGGTCCGGCTGCTGACGCATATTTTGACCAGCTAAAGGACAATAATAGAAAATACATTGGTGTTAGAATGTCTGTGCCAATATTTAATCATTTGCAGGTTAAAAATTCCATCAGCAATGCCAAGCTTAACGTGGAGGATTATAAACTTCAGCTCGAACTGACAAAAATGGCACTTTACAAGGAAGTTCAGCAGGCACACGCCGACGCAACTGCTTCCCGCGAGAAGTATTATTCAAGCGTTGAAGCAGTAAATTACAACGAAGAGGCATTTAAGTATACAAGCCAGAAACTTGAGGTGGGTTTGGTCAACTCTGTGGATTACAACATAGCGCAAAACAACCTGATAGCAGCAAAATCAAGCATGCTTCAAGCCAAATACGAATACATCTTTAAGCTGAAAATCCTGGATCTTTATATGGGGAAAACGATTGTGCTTTAGTCTGAACTAGGATTTTTAGGATTGTCTGAACTAAGATTTCTAGGATTATAAGGATTTAAGGATAAAACGTTTTCTTATTTGTTCGCCCGGCTTTGTCGACTGAGTTAAATTCTTGTCTTCCCATCCTATAATCCTATTAATCCTAAAAATCCTAGTTCAGACAGCAGCTACTTCTTCTCAAACCGTATATTATCAATATACAATCCCGTAATATCCAGTCCGGTTCCCGACCCCAGGTTCATTCCCCATTCCCCCGAAGCAGGAATGGTGGCGGGCAGGCTGCCGAAGGACGAAAGATCCCAGGCAAACGTTATCCAGCCGTTGGTGGAATAGCTGCCATCGGGATTTTTAACGCCCAGCGGACCCAGGTCAACCCTCGATCCGGCAAATTCCATCTGGAAGTTTATGGCCGAGGATGAAGAAATCGGTTTGGTGATGTTGATATCCATTTTAAATACATGGTCGGCGGTAGTGACCGATACCTTGGGCAGGGCATCATGATTGCAGCCCCAGATCCATTTCCAGCTGCTCAGGCTGGAGTTTATACCATGAAGGTATTTACCTGATATGGCTATGGCTGGGTCATTTCCCAGTTCCACATTACTGTCCCAGTTATCCCAGGTCAGATCGTGGCCCGACTCGTCAAAACCGTTGATCATCAGTGCCGGGTCGGCCACAGGTTGAACACCCAGCAGGGTAATGGCCGGGGATTCCACCTCCTCACCTTCGCTGGTGACAAAGGTGATGGTACCCGTTCCCTGCTTTACATTGACAGGGATATAAACCTGCAGCAGGGGATCGAGTTTCAGTCCGAACATGGTGGCCTTTACATGGCCGGGGAAGATCACTTCACTTAACAGGTCGAGGTCGGTTCCCCGGATGCTCAGCATCGATCCCGGGGCAGCTGATACAGGCATACCGGTAATCTGGGGCGCATCGGCAGGTGTCAGCGACAATGACTGGGTTGAAATAACCTTATCACCGTTTGTGGCGACCAGGGTAATCGAACCCGACCTGCTTCCTGCCGGAACAGTGACGACCAGTTGTGTTTCCGTAGCCCCGGAAACCTTCACAGCACGGTCTCCGGTAAATCTTACCGTATCAACAATGTCAAGGTTGGTACCGGTTATGGTTATGTTTTCTTTTGTCAGCAGGGTCAGCGGAGTGATGCCGGTAATGGCCGGCTTTACCAGGTCAAGCACCGCGGTGGTGACAACCGATTTTTCAGCAGCCGTGCTGAAGGTAACGATATCGGCCGTGGCATCCGCCGGCACCTGTACCGTGATCTCCGTGGCTGATCCTCCCGCCTGTATGGTCCCCGTTTTGCTGCCGCCAAAGATTACCGACGTGACCACATCGAGGTTCGTACCGGTAACTGTAACATTGCTCCCGGTCTTGGCCGGATTCGGCGTAAGTCCGGCGATGGTCGGAACTGCCATCACCAGCTCCGTGGCAAATTCAGCTTCGACGCCGGAAGCAGGGATCAGCTTGATCTTCCCGTCACGGGCTGCAGCAGGCACACCAACGACAATTTCATTCGCTGCCTGGCTTACAAAACCGGTCACCTGCTTTTCTCCCCCGAAGATGATCTTTTTAACCAGGTCGAGGTCGGTCCCGGTAACGGTGAGCTGGCTCCCGGCTTTTACGGGATTGGGCGAAATACCGGTTACAACCGGCAAAGCTACGTTCAGCGGCCAGGCCGATTCCACCAGTATCGGTTCCGTGGCGCCATTGGAAAGGGTGATGATGCCGGTTTGTGCGTCCTCCGGCACAATGGCCTCTATCTTTGTTTTCGACTGGCTGACAAAAACCGTATCCACTTTATTGGTGGAGAAAATTACCGATTTTATCAGGTTCAGAAAGGTCCCTTCGATGGTGACCGTTTCACCCGGACGCACGCTGGCCGGATAAATGGTGTCGATGGAAATGGGCTCGGAAATACCCAATAAAGTTTTTGTGATAATATCTCCCTGGGGTGTTTTCAGCACCACATAACCGGCATCGGCTTCCTCCGGTACGGTAATGACCAGCAGAGGAGGTGTTTTGGTTGTAAAGGTGCTCACTTCAACGGAAGATATTCCTCCGCCTTCGATGCTGTCGGGCAGCAAAACGGCAGTGACCTTGTCAAGGTTCTGCCCTATAAATTTTAGGTCTCCGCCCCGCAAAGCCGGAGATGGCCCCCAGCTGAACAGTTCGATTGTATCACTTTCATCTTCCTTATCACAGGCATTGAAAAGAAGACCCGCACATACCGCACACAAAAATGTGCCCAGCACGGCATAGTTTGAATATTTTACCAGATTATGTTGCATGGCAATTTGTTTTTCAGCGTTTGTAATTACCGGGGGACAATCCTCACGTTGTCAATACAGATCCTGACATCACAGGGTGCAGGTACCTGGCCCCATACAAAAATCGTCAGGCTGCCGCAATTGTCAGGATATACAAGTTTCAGATTACTGGTTGTCCTGGTATGGTTGTAAGAGAATTCTGATAAAGGGATGGATACGGTTATCCAGCCATCGGACTGATAGGTTCCCGTTTCCTGCCAGGGAATCCACATTCCCCTTGCTATATTGTTGTCGCTGTTCACTGCATTTCCGGCATTGCTCCACGGGCTGAAGATCAATTGCATCCATCCGCCTGTCCATGGGTTAACCACGTTAGCCTCAAACTTAAAGAGCATTTCATTCGGGTCACCCTCAAATAAAGGACCCTCGGGATTTCCTGAGGCCTGTCCCCAGAAATCCATCTCAAGATGGTCATCCTTCCAGTCCCAGTCAGCAGCCAGTGAACCGGTGAGGATCAGGTAATCACCCGATACTCCGTCAGGTTCAGTGCCCTGCCTGTTGCCCGGGCGCCAGCCTGCCCCCAGTTTGGTGTCAAAATCGAGAATAACGCCGCGGTTGTCACGGAATATGAAGCCGGAAGTCACCTTGCCGAATTTTGTTTTCACAACAATGGATCCCTGTCCGGCACCGGCAGGAACCTCAACATCGAGCCGGGTCTTGGTCTCGTTAAAAATATTGGCCTCCTGGTCTCCGGGGAAAAAAACCTGTGCATTGAAGAAATAGTCTCCGTACAACACCAGGGTATCACCGTCGGGCACATATTCGCATTTTACCGATGCGATGACCGGCGCCGGGATGTTGATCCTGAAATCATACAACAATTCACTGCCGTCTTCGAAGACCAGCCGGATCTTATCGGTTACTTCCTCCGGTATCGTGCTTGGTACTTGTGTTATAATGGCAGTGCTTGTAATAAATGTTGAATATATTAAAGCCCGCTGATCGTTGAACCATACTTGCTTCACACTGCCAAGGTTTTCACCGACAATGGCTATGATGTCCCCCATATAAGCCCCGGTGAGCAGCGAATCTGATTTTGCAGGGTCGGTCAGTCGCACATAGCTGATGGCCGGGGCACCTTCATCATCGTCATCGTCGCAGGCCTGGAAGAATGGTCCTGTCAGCAGGAGAAGCAATGATAACAGGATTTCTGAAATCCTTAACTGCTGAATCATCACTGTATTTTTCATAATCTGATTCTTAATGGGTTTTTATAATCAATATCCTATGGAACTGAAATCAAACGGAACAGGTTCTTCCATAAGATGCTTGTTCATGGTGATATCCACATCCGGGAACGGCAACGAGAATTTGCTGTCATCTGTTATATTCACTTTGAAGGAGTTCAGGGTTACTTCTTCCTGCGTTACATTCCCCTTATAAAATTCTTTCAGGTTATTAAAGGATCCTCTTTCCTGGCGGTTGAGCCATTCCTTTGCCAGTTCGGGATTATAATAGTGCAGGCGTACAAAGTCGTACCAGTTGTCGCCTTCACAGGCCAGTTCAAGCCTGCGTTCGTTAAAGATCTGTTCAAAGGTCAGCGAGGTTGCATCGGTTGCTGTGGGGATGCTTCTTTTCCTTACCAGGTTGAATAAACGCAGCGCTTCAGGATCAGTTGTCACAGCATTATTGCCCAGGACGGCTTCTGCATAAATAAGGTAAATATCCGCCAGCCTGATCAGGTGGGTCGACAGGCTTGTAGCCATGCGCAGGGATGCCGAGCCATATTCCGCTTCA
>CAYMJH010000214.1:0-6699 GCA_964390385.1 uncultured Bacteroidales bacterium
ATGATGATGACGCAATGAATCCAAAGCTGGCAGATGAATACGGCATTGTCATCGGCACCTCCCACCATGAGCCCATGATGCGGGCCCACGATGAATGGCGGCGGTATGGAAAGGGGCCGTGGAATTATGAAGCCAACGAAGACCGCCTGAAGCAATTCTGGGAAGACGGGATCCGTCGGTCAGGTTCCATGGAGAGCATCGTAACCCTTGGCATGAGGGGAGACGGCGATATGCCGATGTCAGAGGAAAGCAATATTGCTTTGCTGGAAAGGATCATTAAGGATCAGCGCGTAATTTTGCAGGCAACCACGGGAAAAAACGTGGAGGATATTCCCCAGGTGTGGGCTTTGTATAAAGAGGTGCAGGATTATTACAACAAGGGCATGCGCGTACCCGGCGATGTCACCCTGCTGCTGTGCGACGACAACTGGGGCAACGTGAGAAGGCTGCCCCCTCCGGATGAAAAGGACAGACGCGGCGGGTACGGCATGTATTACCATTTTGATTTTGTGGGCGGGCCCAGGAATTACAAATGGCTGAATACGGTTCAGATACAACGGGTATGGGAACAGATGCACCTTTCCTACCGCTATGGAGTGGACCGGATCTGGATCGTCAATGTAGGCGACATCAAACCTATGGAATTCCCGATTTCCTTTTTCCTCGACTATGCCTGGGATCCTGAAAAGTGGCCTGCGGAAAGGCTTAACGAATATACAAGGCGGTGGGCTGAACAGCAATTCGGAAGCGAACATGCTGTTGCGATTGCCGACATCCTTACGAAATACACACAATTCAATGCCCGCCGGAAACCCGAGATGTTGTCACCCGAGACATACAGCCTGCTGCATTACCGTGAAGCCGAAAGGGTGGTGGCCGAATACAATGAACTGTCAGATAAAGCGCAGCGAATCTATGACCAGCTTCCTGATGTTTATCATGATGCTTATTACCAGCTTGTATTGTTCCCGGTTCTTGCCTGTTCGAACCTCAACGGGCTTTACTTAACGGTCGGAAAGAACCATATGGCAGCCAATCAGGGACGCTCAGTCACTAACAGCCTGGCGGATGCCGCAAAGGAATTATTTCTCCAGGATTCCATCCTCACCCGCTATTACAACACGACCATGGCCGGTGGAAAATGGAATCACATGATGGACCAGACCCATATCGGTTATACCCATTGGCAGCAACCCGAAAAGAATAGTATGCCCAGGGTTGAATATTATGAACCTGCTGCCACTGCAGAAATGGGGGTGGCTGTTGAAGGCTCGGAGGCATGGTGGAGGGCAGAAACAAAAACAGAAACAGAAACAGAAACAGAAACAGAAACAGGAAGAAAAGCGGCAGAAACAGAAACAGAAACAGAAACAGGAAGAAAAGCGGCAGCGGCAGAAACAGAAACAGAAACAGAAACAGGAAGAGAATCAGCAAGGGCAACAGCTATAGCAACAGAAGAACAAGCCGTGCTGCCGGTGTTTACTGTTTTTGAACCCGACTCCCATTACATCGAGATCTTCAACCGGGGACAAACACCTTTTGTTTTTGAGATCACCTGCCCGGAAGCATGGATTAAACTGCATCCCGTGAAAGGAAAAGTGGTGACAGAGCAACGGGTATGGATCAGCGTAAACTGGGACGCCGCGCCATCCGGCCATCATTGTATACCTATTCATATTACCTGTGATGGCAACCGGCAGGCCACTGTTTTTGCCAAAACTGTCAATCCCGTTTCACCGGGTGAACCGGAGAGAAAAGGATTTATCGAAAGTGCCGGTTACGTTTCAATGGAAGCTGAGCATTATACCCGTGCCATAGAAGGACAGCAGGTGAAATGGCTATGCATTCCCGGTATCGGGAGAACTTTGTCGGGGATGACGCCCATGCCGGTCACCGCGGAGAGCCAGGTACCGGGCCATGAATACAGCCCGAGGCTCGAATATGAAGTGTTTTTCACCGACACCGGCCGGGCGAAGATCATGGCTTACTTCGCCCCTACCCTGAACTTTACCGGAGGAGCGGGATTGCGGTATGCCTTTTCAGTTGACGATGAGGAGCCTCAGTTTGTCAACCTGCATGAAAATGAATCTGTTCCCGACTGGCTGTATCCAAAATACTGGAATGATGCCGTGAGCAACTATATAAAAATCAAGACTACGGAACATCACCTCGGTTCGACAGGCAGGCACACGCTGAAATGCTGGATGGTTGATCCCGGTCTCGTGCTGCAGAAGATCGTTGTAGACATGGGCGGCGTGAAACCCAGTTATCTTGGTCCGCCTGAAAGCCGTTTTCACTAATGTTAAATGGTTACGGGTTACGGGTTAATTCCACTGTTTCACTGTTCCACTATTTCACATTTCCACTTTTCCACCTTGGTTTTTTTTCTCATTTTTACGGAAAGATTTGATGCATGGAGAATGAGGCAGTAACCATTCCGGAACCGGATCATAAACCTGAGGGAAGGGATTTCCGACCCTATATGAAAAGAGCGCTGCACTGGCTCAAATGGATCGTCATTGCCTTTTTCACCCTGAGCCTGCTCCCCGTTATTGTATTCCGTTTTGTACCTCCGCCCGTCACTCCGCTGATGATTAAAAGAGCCATCGAGCGCAAGGCCGATGACAAAAAGCCTCTTATCAGAAAAGACTGGGTGAAGCTGAAAGAAATATCACCTCACCTGGTTCAGGCCGTTGTTGCCGCAGAGGACAACCGTTTCCTGGAACACTGGGGCATCGATGTTGAAGCCATCGAGAAGGCTGTAGAGCATAATAAAAGGCACAGGAGAAAGCGCGGTGCCAGCACCATCACCCAGCAGACCGCAAAAAATGTTTTTCTCTGGCCGGCAAGGACCTATACCCGCAAAGCGTTCGAGTTATACTTTACCACCCTGGTCGAGCTGACCTGGAGCAAAAAGCGGATCATGGAAGTGTATCTCAACGTTATTGAGATGGGCGATGGCGTTTACGGCGCGGAAGCAGCCGCCCGGAAATATTTCCACAAACCGGCTGCAAGGCTGACACGCGGGGAAGCTGCGCTGATAGCTGCTGCCCTTCCCAATCCGCGAAAGAGAAATCCTGCCGCGCCCTCGGCCTATATGCTGAAGCGTCAGGCCAAGATCCTGGATCTCATGAATAAAATCCCGGTCGTAGAATTATAATCCATGTAACTTTATGCTATCGGGGACATGGTACTGACGAAAATTACCGTTTACCGTTTATTGTTCACTGATTTCCTCCCTTGTCCCTTGTCCCTAGAATCCCTTGACCACCAGCGGCGAAGCCGCTCTTTCCGCTTCTGAGCGCATCATGTCCATGAATTTTTCACGATCGGCCCAGACCGGGTCCTGTTGTTCCCATCCGGCATAAAAGCGGAATTTAACCGGTATGTTTTCCGTAAGGTTCAGTTTCATCAGATAGGTCTGTGTAATTCCCTCCCCTTCTTCCGGGGCAGTGGCGGTATCTATAAAGTCAGCGGCCTTGGCCATGATGCCCATGCCAAGGTATTCTTCAAGGAAACTTTGTTTATCATGTGTGGCAGCGATCATGACAGCTTCATTGACTTCCTCAACCATAAGGGAATCGCTGTGGAGGTTCACGATGCCGGTCACCAGTTTCTCGTCCCCTTTCAGACCCGACACTGTCACTTCACTCAGGTAGCACAGAGAGCCATTCCAGATGGATACCTGGTGCAGGATATCATATTGACGATCTTTACATGTACATCCTTTGAAATCAAGTTGCAGGACTGCCCTGAGCGGGCCTTCGCTGACGAGCCTGTACCCGGCGTTTTCTGCTGAACCGATCCTGTATAGCGTGTCGTCGATTTCCATTGCAATGGCGCCTGCGCCCAGCGAATTGGCAACCTTGAGAATATCCATCCCCCAGTCAAGCATCCCGTGATAATCCTGGTGCACAAGGGCAGTATCATCAAACACAAGTCCTTTCACTTTTTTACCGAATATATCCATGCCGTTACGGGCATCGAAGTAATTGCGGAAAGCTACGGCATCGTTTTCCCAAACGGGCCCTTCCATAAAAAATGCTGCCTGTGATGTTTCCGTGTCATTACTCTTCAGCCTTTCACCCGAAGTGATGCTCTCATAAGGACGAACTGCCTTCACAAAACTGATATTGGTTTTTTTCTGAAAAGCCGGTATGGCATCCTTGCCGGTAAAGGTGAAAAAAACTTTCTGCACGCTGTTCGGCCTGCAGGAGATCATGAAAAATGCCTCATCCCAAAGACCGTCCCCGTTCAGGTCATCCAGCTGAAAAGGGATGGTGTCCCCTTCAGGGGTCAGGGGTACTGGAATCCTGTCTTCCGGGATAGCCCCGATCAGTCCGACCAGGGCATTCTTGGCCAGGGTAAACGGTTCATTCACCCTTTCATAATTGCTTTCATTCACGAGCAATAAACCCGGTTTCTGATCAGAGCATGCACAAAGGAATGCGATCAGAAAGAATATTGCCAACAACTTATATTTCATATTTTCTTTGTTTTATTATTCCTCAAGTTTGGTTTTTCCGAGGGTTGCCAGCATGCCTCCGTCGACGTATACCAGGATGCCGGTCACAAAATCAGATGCCTTCGAGGCGAGATATATGGCTGTTCCCTGCAGCTCTTCGGGCTCACCCCAGCGATTCATCGGAGTGCGGGTCATGATCAGTTCGTTGAACGGGTGTCCGCCTACCCTGATGGGTGCGGTTTGTTCTGTGGCAATGTATCCGGGGGCAATACCATTGACCTGAATGTTATGCTTTGCCCACTCCACCGCCATGTTCTTGGTGAGCATCTTCAATCCTCCCTTTGCTGCTGCATATGCGCCAACGCTGTGTCGTCCCACTTCACTCATCATGGAACACATATTGATGATCTTGCCTCCCTTCCCTCCTGCAATCATGCTTTTTACCACACGTTTTGACATGATAAAGGGTCCCGTCACATCAATCTTCAGTACCAGTTCAAAATCAGCTACCTCCATCTCCAGTAAAGGCACGCGCCTGATGATTCCGGCATTGTTTACCAGGATGTCGACCGGACCTACCTCCTTTTCAATGGCTGTGATGCCCTTGTCAACTTCATCTTCTTTCGTCACATCGAAAAGGAAAGTATAGGCCTCAACACCCTTTGATTTATACTCCTTTTTAGCATTTTCCAATTTCTCGTTTGACAGGTCATTCACAACAATTTTAGCACCGGCGTTAGCCAGACCCACTGCTATTGCCATTCCAATGCCATGTGTTCCGCCGGTCACCAGTGCGATTTTTCCTGTAAGATCGAATAAATCCGTTGCCATATTTTAGGTTTTATAGGATTACTATTTTATATATATTCCCATGTTCAAAGAAAGAGTCGGGCAGTCTGCTGGTCTTCTGGTCTGCTGGTCTTTTCACCCTTTCACCCTTTCACCTTTTCACCTTTTCACTGTTTACTGTTATTTAAGATCGCCCGGCTGATACTTGTTCATATCGTCATAATCAAGGTTCTCGCCGGCCATACCCCATATAAAGCAATAGTTGGATGTACCGGCAGCAGCGTGGATCGACCATGGCGGGGAAAGCACGGCCTGTTCATTGGTCATCCATACCGGCCTGGTTTCGTAGGGATGTCCCATGAAATGGCAGACAGCCTGGTTTTCGGGTACATTAAAATAAAAATAGGCTTCCATGCGCCGGGAATGCAGATGGCATGGCATGGTATTCCAAACGCTGCCCGGCTTAAGCTCGGTCATTCCCATCTGGAGCTGGCAGGTTTTTACCACGGTATGAATAAGCAATTTGTTGATCCGGCGGGCATTGGATGTTTCCAGCGAACCTAGTTCCACCTGCTCGGCCTGTTCAAGTGTGACATGCTTGCCGGGATAAGTAACATGAGCAGGAGCTGAGTTCAGATAAAAATGTGCGGGTTTTGCCGGGTCGGCACTTTCAAAGATGACCATTTTTGTACCCCTTCCCAGGTAAAGTGCTTCCTTGAATTTAACGGTATATTCCTTATCGTCGGCCTTCACCTTTCCTGTACCGCCGACATTGATGATACCCAGTTCCCTTCTTTCCAGAAAATAATCTGCTTTCAGCTGGTCGATGGGTTCGAGCTGAAGGGGCTTATTCACCGGCACTATTCCTCCGACGATCATCCGGTCATAGTGTGAATAAACAAGACTGATCTTCCCATTTTGCATCACATCCGGTATCAAAAAATGCTTTCTTACCTGTTCCGTGGTATAATGCCTGAAATCGTCAATGTGAACGGCAAAGCGCTCCTGGTAAGTAATATCCATGATGGTCGATTTTAAATGATTAACAAAAAAACATGCAACGAAAAACAAAAATAGCAATTGATAACTTTTAAACCTTACAAAAAAAACAATTAATTGTTATCTTCGGGCGGTTCAAAAATATAAAACGATGAAATTCGGACACTTTGATGATGCCAACAGGGAATATGTAATTACCAATCCCGACACACCCTGGCCATGGATCAATTATCTCGGCAATGAAGATTTCTTTTCGCTGATATCCAATACCGCCGGAGGCTATGCCTTTTATAAGGATGCTAAATTCAGGCGCATTTTGCGATACCGGTACAATGGTGTACCTATGGACAGCGGAGGAAGATATTTTTATATTAAGGACCAGGATACACTTTGGTCACCGGGATGGAAGCCTGTTAAGACTGAGCTTGACAGTTATGAATGCCGGC
>CAYMJH010000215.1:0-6687 GCA_964390385.1 uncultured Bacteroidales bacterium
TCGTTATTCATATTATGTTATAAGTTAATTAGTTAACGAGGAACGTCATTGTGAGGTAACCTGGGCGTTGATATATTCCGTGGGAGACATGCCAAAATGTTTTCTGAAGCAGCGGCTGAAGTATTTCGGATCGTTAAAGCCAACATCAAAAGCGATTTCCGAAATATTAAGGTTTCCCTGGATCAGCAGCAGGGCAGATTTTTTAAGCCGCATGCTAGTAATGAAGTCGTTGGCTGAAAGATTAACGAGGGCCGTCAGTTTTTTATGCAGCAGGCTGCGGCTGACGCATAGCTCTGCTGCAAGTTTCTGCACTCCGAATTCTGAATTGCTGATATTGCGTTCAACGATCCTGATTGTTTTTTGCATGAAATCATCGTCCACACGCGAGGTGGTTATTTCATTGGACACCGGTTCGAGGCTCTGCTGAAAAACCTTTCTCATCCTTTTACGATTTTCGATCAGGCTTTTGCATTTAGCTTCAAGAATCCTTATATTGAAAGGTTTCGGGATATAATCGTCGGCTCCTGTTTCCAGTCCTTCAATCCAGTTCTCAATCAGGGCTTTGGCTGTCAGCAGAATTACAGGAATATGACTGGTAGACAGGTTGTTCTTTATCCGGCTGCAAAGCTCCAGCCCGTCCATGTATGGCATCATGACATCACTGATGATGAGGTCGGGGGAATGCTGCTGCAATATTTCCAACGCTTCCAGCCCGTTTGAGGCTTCCATCATGCGGTATTCACTCCGCAGGCTCTTGACAATAAAGGAACGGAGATCGTAGCTGTCTTCCACCAGCAGAATACAGGGTAATGCATGATCCTGCGGAGTTTCTGCAAATCCGCCTTCGGTCTCGGGGCGCATCATTTCCTGCTGCAGCAATTCAATCTGATGATCGAAGTCAAATTGCTTTTCAGGGGAGAGATGATTTCTTTCCTGTTCTGAAAAGCTGTTACGAGTATAAGGGATCCTGATGGTGAAAATTGTTCCTCGGTTTGGTTCGCTGGTGACGTAGATGTTGCCATGCATGGCTTCCACCAGTTCGCGGGTGAAGGTAAGCCCCAGGCCTGTACCGCTTATATGTTGGTTATCGGGGGTGACTGCCCGGTAAAACCGTGTAAAAAGGCGGCTGACATTGTCAGGAGCTATACCAATACCGGTATCTTTAACGGAAATATAGCAATAGGACTGATCATGATCTTCAATGGCAGGACTGTCAGGAGGAAAGAAAGCCATTTCAACCTCTATCCTCCCCTTTTCCTGCGTATATTTAAAAGCATTCGACAACAGGTTGAAGAGAATGATCTCCAGCTTTTCTTCGTCAAACCAGGTTTCATCCGGGGGATCAGCAGTTTTCAGCGTGTATTTGATATGCTTACTGTAAGCCAGGCTGTCAAAAGAATGTACGAGGTTGGCGACAAATTCAGTTAAATCAAGCCGTGCCACCTGGAGTTTCATCTTTCCTTCCTCGAGGCGCCTGAATAGCATAAGCTGATTGATCAGGTGCAGCAGACGCTGTGCATTCCTTTCAATGGTCTGTATCAGCCTGCCGGTTTCTGCATCAGGTTTCAGATACCTGCCCAACGATTCGAGAGGTCCAAGGATCAGGGTAAGCGGAGTGCGAAATTCATGTGAAATATTGGTAAAGAAACGCAGCCTGAGCTGGTTTACCTGTCTCACTTTCCGGTTCAGCCGGATCAGCTCATCACGCTGCTGAACGATCTTCTCGTTTTTTGTTTCAAGTTCCTGCTTCTGCCCTTCAATCTGATGCTGGTGAATCTCAAGTTCCTTGTTGATATGCAACAGGTTATTGGCTTGGGCGGCAAGCTTCTCTTTCTGTTCGGCAATTTTTGCGGTTCGCTCGTTTACCAGCTTTTCAAGTTTTTCTTTTTGCTCATGCAGGTAATGCGTTCGATATTTAACATACATTATCACTGCGAGTATCACACTGCATACCATCAGAATCCTGAACCACCAGGTTTCCCAGAATGGCGGCATAATATTAATTATCAATGTTTTAGGTAGATTAGAGGTGATCCCGTCACTGTTGATAGCCTTGGCCCGGAAAACATAGCGGCCGCCTTTCAGGTTGGTATAGGTCGCAAAACGCCGTGAAGAAGGAACATAAACCCAGTCTTTATCGACGCCATCCATTTTGTAGGCATAGGTGGTTTTTTCCGACAGGAAGTGATTGAGGGCAGCAAATTCAATGGAAAACACGTTATCGCGATACGATATATCAATGCTTTCGGCTGCGGAGATCGATTTCTTAAGGGGGACGCGATGATATCTTTTCTGGCCGATAGCCAGGGATTCGTTGAAGACTTTAAAATCGGTGAAAGTCACTTCCGGTATAAAGGGATAATCGATCATCTGATCCGGATCAAAGGAATTCAGGCCGGCAACGGTGCCGAAGAACATCCTTCCGCTGTCATTTTTATAGGAGGCAGCCCAGTAAAACTGACTGCTAAGCAATCCGTCATTTTGGTAAAAATTCTTGAATTCCTCATTATTCGGATCAAACCGTGATAACCCGTTATCGGTACTGATCCACAATTTTCCTGCATTGTCTTCCTGAATGGTGTATATTACGTCATTGCACAAACCGTTCAGCTCAGAGTAATTCTTAAAATCGTACTCTCCGGTCGGCATGCCGATGCACCTGTTAATTCCATTCCCGTATGTGCCGATCCACAAGGTCCCGTCCGATGTCTCGAAGAGGGCGGTGATATAATTGCCTTTCAGGCCATACGCTGTCCCTGATTCTTTAATTGCGACAATATCACGCGACTGGAGGTTCACCTTGTCCCCTGTAAAAGAAAGGTTGCTGAAGCGAAAAAGACCTCTGCGGGTACCAATCCACAGATCCCTGTTTTTATCCAGCAGCATGCATCCGACCTCTGAAATCCTGTATCCTGAGAGGGCTTCCCTGTCAGGTCTTATAAAATGTCCGGATTTACGGTTATAGAAATTCAAACCACCTTCTGTCCCGATCACCAGGTAATTGTCATTGAATTTTATGAAGGACGATATGAAATTGTTGGATATGCTGTAAGGATCGACATCATTAATAAAATGCTGAAAACCTTCCTGTTTCCCGTTGCGCAATATATTGATCCCTCCTCCCCAGGTACCGATCCACAGGTTATTACCGGGATCGAAAAACAGCGTACTGATGAAATTACTGCTCAGACTGCCTTCATTTCGCGGATCATATAAAAAATGACCAAATACACCCGTACGAAGATCGAGCCGGTTCAATCCCCCTCCTGCAGTTCCGATCCATAAAAAACCGTCTCTTTCAATGATTGAATTAATGGTATTGTTTGTCAGGGAATTGTCGTTTCGGGGGTTATGCAGGATGCAGCCAAAAGGTTTCTGATATACGTTGTAGTAATTCAGCCCTCCTTTATCGGTTCCGATCCAGACGTTACCGAACGCATCGGTGCACAGCGCACTGACAAAGATATTGTTCAGGCAATAGCCTTCCTGTTCCAGGGCAGAAAACCGGCGGAACCTGTTATTGGCAGTATCAAATACATCCAGGCCTCCCAATGCGCCGATCAGCAGATTTCCTTTCGAGTCCTCTGCAAATGCACGTACCGTAGAGTGGTTAACGGTACCGGAATTTTCCGGATCATGGAAATAAACCGCAGTTTCCCCTGTAGCAGGTTTGTAATTGGCCAAACCATAGAATGTTCCTACCCACAGCGATTTATCCCTGGCTTCGTATATCGACCTTATGTCATCACTAAGCCCCTGACTGCCCCTGTGAATAATATCAGCCTTTTCAATTGCACAGCACAATGAATCATAACGGTAAAGTCCGTTGATGGACCCGAAAAGCAGGCCATAGTCACGGGTTTCCTCAATGGTATTAAAGGTTTCTGCAGGCCGGTGAATGACAAGCCCTTGCATTTCTATCATGGGCCATCCGTTAACCAGGGAATAACTGCTCTGGTACAACCCGTTTTCTGTTGCCAGCCATAGCTTGTTTTGGTGTGCGAAGACGGAATTGATTTTTTTTGCGGTCATTTCCTGTCCCGCAATTTCCACCGGGGCAAATTTTTCCAGTTGAAAATTAAAATACAGCAAGCCTTTGCTGCTGCCTATCCAGATATTGCCAGCATCATCCTCAAAAAGAGAGTTGATGGTATTGTGACTGAGACCCTTGCCGGTTGAGACCGACTTGTGTACCTTAACCTGGTATCCGTCAAACCTGCAAAGCCCGTTGGGTGTTCCAAACCAAAGAAATCCACGGCTGTCTTTGATGATGCTGGTAATGGTATTTTGCGGTAATCCGTCTTCGGTGGTATAATAATAGACTTTATAGGGTGATTGACAAAGCAGGGCCACAGGGAAAAGCAACCCTGCCATGATAACACTCAGCAACTTTGACACCTTCAGATTTCCTGTATGTATTGAAATCATATCAGCGTAATATGTGGATTGCCATTTCAAAGATATTAAATAAATGTAAAAAATACACTTATTATTTATTTTTTAGCATTTTGCCTGAAATGACAGGATGGCATTTATCAGGTATCTGCCAGTTTTCACACAATTTAGGCAAAAATAAGGATAGGAACAGTATTTTTCGTAAATTAGAAATAGCAAAATCCAAAAATAAACTGCCATGAAAGTCTTTATGGTATCCTTTGTTGTTGCTGTCCTTGCTTTATGCAATGCATTTGGTCAATTCCCGCATTTCGTGTATCATGAAATTGGCAGAACCGATGAAGATCTGCTGGGCCAGTCTTCCCTGGCCGACCTGGACAGGGACAACGACCTTGATTTTATTGTCGGCAGCAGCGTCGGCACCATATGGTGGTTTGAATTCCGGGATGCGGATCAATGGATTAAGCATGTGCTTGGGAACAATGCATTGACCGACAAGGGAGGGGTGTCGTTCGACGTGAACGGAGACGGATGGATTGACCAGGTGTCAGGCGGGACATGGTATAAGAATACCGGTAATCCCGGGGAAGATATCTTTGAACGGTATGAGAACGGGGCTATATATGCTTATGACAACATTGCAGGAGATATAAACGGTGACGGCAAGCCTGAGCTGTTTTCCCTGAGTGAACAGGAAGGGCTGTTTTGCTACATGATTCCCCCGGATCCGGCAAAAAAATGGAAGAAAATATTCATCGGCGAAGGCATCAACGGCGGCATATGTCCATACGGAATTGCCGACATCGACGGGGACAAGGACATGGATATCGTACGATCCAATGTATGGTTTGAAAACGAAACGGGTGATGGCAGCAAATGGTCAGTTCACCGTACCATCAGCTTTGTGCAGAATACGGGTAAGTATGCCAATTCTTCCCGGATCCTGGTGGTGGACTTCGACAGGGACGGTGACACCGACATTGTTCAGGCGGAATCCAACAAAGCTTCGGGCCGGATAGCCTGGCATGCCAATAAGGACGGCAAGGGGATCAACTGGTTCACGCATAAGATCGACTATGAAACCAACCAGGACCTGCATTCCCTTTGTGTTGCCGATTTTGACAATGACGGTGACCTGGATGTTTTTTCAGGCGGAGGGCCCATGACAGGTGATTTGACCAAACGTTGCTTTATCTGGGAAAACGCAAACGGGTCAGGGGATGAATGGATCAGGCACGAAATTCTCACGGAGACAGAATGCTTTGATGCGGTTGCCGGCGATGTGGACGGCGACGGGGATGTGGATATCTGCTCCAAGCCGTGGAAGGGGAAGACGACGTATTGGCTGGAGAATAAATTGATTGGTAAGTAGTTAGAAGTTAGAAGTTAGAAGTTTAGAATCGCATAATCAAATCAACTATGAAAAGATATTGGATTTTACTGCTATTGCCTGTTTTTTTTCTATCTATGGCCTGTGATGATGAGGGTAACGGACAGGATCACCATGATGTGGTATATGTTTTGGAAAACATCGTTGAACCTGTAACCTGGTATGATCACACCGTTTATATCATCATGAAATATGATTTCTATGTTGAAGCCACCCTGACGATAGAACCCGGTGCCGTCATAAAGTTCCATCCCGAGGACGGACCTTATATGATGATGTCGGGCAACGGGAAAGTATTGGCTAACGGCACCTCTTCAAATCCCATCATATTCACATCCTTTCATGATGATGAACACGGTGGTGACAACAATGAAAACGGCAGCCATACTGAGCCCTATGCAAGGGATTGGGGTGAGATCAACACCAACGGAACCAGCGGATCGAGTTTCCGGTATTGTGAATTTTATTATGGTGGTGCGGTACTGTTTAACGCCACCCTCACTATTTACGGGGGTGATGCACGGATTGAACATTGCCGGTTCATCGATAATGACGGGAGTTTTGATCATATAGGAGTGCTGGATGCTTCCGATGCGGAAAACGGGACCATCATTAAGAACAATATTTTTTATAACAACCTGAGACCTTTGTCCATCAGCTCATTTGTCGACATCGATGACTCCAACATTTTCCACAATCCCGACAACGGGGAGGAAGGCAACCAGTATAACGGAATATTTGTCGATATGCTATACAGTATCACGGGGCACAGGCAATGGCTGGAAACGGAAGTGGCATTTGTCATCGATGGTTACCAGCGTTATATCGACACCGGAGGATCACTTACCCTGGGGAACAATGTAGTCATAAAGTTTTGCAGCTCAGGTGAATTATGGCTGGAG
>CAYMJH010000216.1:0-6590 GCA_964390385.1 uncultured Bacteroidales bacterium
CCAATCCAAAGCTGGGCAGGGGAAATGTCGGTTTCCGGTCGACGATGGGCTGATCGAGTTTCAGCATCAGGATGGATTTTGGTTTTGTCTGGAAAGGCTTGTCCTGTGATGAAATAATGGCGCTCATAACGCCGAGCATTATGAAGAACAGGATCAAACCGGCCAGCATAACGCCCAGAACAGAGGCCAGCAAATATTTAAGGAAGCTTTTCATAGTGTTAGTTGTTAAATTTGTTTTAGCAAATAACAATATTACAAAAAGCCCTTAACCGGCGCAAGGAAAATGAAACTTTTGACTTAACTTAGCTATTGCTGAACAGGGGAATGTATGGCAACCCGATCAGCACGGTTAATAACAAAGGCAATATGTTATGTCAGGCGTTGAAACAAATATGCATTCATCCGAAACCGCCTATCTTCTTTTCGGAAGCAACCAGGGAGAGCGTCTGGCCATGATTGAAGAGGCCGTAGACAAGGTATCGGCCCGTGCAGGCCGGATGATTGCCTTATCTTCGGTTTATGAATCCGAGCCATGGGGATTCCGTCATGAAATCCCGTTTCTTAACCAGGCCATGAGCATCCTGACCCCCGAATCACCCGACAGGCTGATTAAAATTCTGCTTTCGGTTGAAAGAGAAATGGGCCGGATAAGGATCGGAGGCGGCTATCAGGCCCGCAACATCGATATTGACATTCTCCTCTACGGCATGGATATCATTGGCCGGCACAACCTGGTCATACCCCACCCCCTGCTCTGTGAACGGCGTTTTGCCCTGGTTCCGCTGGAAGAGATAGCCCCCTGCGCCCTGCATCCTTACATGAACATGAGCATTACAGCTCTGCTGGAAGCCTGCAAAGACACGGGCTGGGTAAACAAGCTTACCGCAAAAAAAAGATAACTCCGGTTGACTGAAGCCAACCGCACTCCCGACGCATGATTCCCGTTAAGGAAAGAAGGGTTTAAACAAAAAAGGAAAGCGATTCATCCGTATGCACGGAAAATGACTCTCCCCGGCCCCGAATCCCTTATATATATCGGGTGTGTGCACCTGGTCCCTGACCCGGAAATTAAGGGTGACATTGGTTTCCGAATACTTTTCAATAAACCGGTCAACCAGCAGCAAATGGGCGTGGTCGGCCAGAGCCTCACCGGTGGCGGCCGTAAAAAGAAGGATCACACCGTTGTTCGACCATACAAACAGGGAAACGCATTCCAGCATGTTGAACCGGTTGAAAACCCCGTAAAGTTCCCCGGTTTTATACCGTATCAGGGCTGATACCAGCATCCTGAGTAATTTATAGTCCGCGGCAGCAACGGCAGCCTCCAGTTTTATCTTTTTTCGTTTGATCAGCATGACAAGGTCACTCAGCGCAACACCCCTGATAACGCTGTATTGACTTGTAGCGGCATGATGCAATTTGCTGCGGCATTCCGGGGAGTACTCCCGGGTGGTCCTGGGGTAAGGCTTGATCAGATCGAGTTCGTAAGAAGTTTCGGGGCAAAGAGGAACAATGCCTTCGGGCACCGGTGTGTATTTATTGATGTTGAACTGAATATATTGAAATCTCTTTTTCAGCAGATTCAGAAAGACCGCTGTCTTGTCTGCGGAAAACTTTTCAGGCGAATATATGCCAAGCTGGCTGACAAAGGGGGGCATGAAGATCAGCGGCTGTCCCAGCTTCATTTTTACAGGCAGGGGCATCACGGTTTTGTAATCGCCTTCGATGAGGGCATCCCATTGATCGCAGAACAGGTTAAGGTACCAGGAATAAGCCTCGACCGATCCGTTAAAAGAGCCTTTGATGCATTGGTCCCATTGCCGGGTGTCAATACCGTCATGACTCACATATTCTACACTGTTCATTCCCATAGTCATCCGTGCTTCATTTAAAGCAGGTTTTCGTCAGCAAAACTGAAGTATCGTTTCCCTGCCACAATGATATGATCGAGCAGGCTGATATCCATGAGGGCTGAAGCCTCTTTGAGCTTTCTTGTGATCTGAAGATCGGCCTCGCTGGGCTGGAGGTTTCCCGAGGGATGGTTATGACAGAGGATAAGGGAGGAAGCCAGTGCATCAAGTGCAAATTTCAGGATCATCCTGATGTCGGTCACCGTTCCCGAGATTCCGCCCTGGCTGATCTTTCTCTTTTCAATGATCTTATTCGAACGGTTCAGCAACAATATCCAGAATTCTTCATGCGAGAGATCAGCAAGATGCTGGTAAAGCACCTCGAAAACGTCGCCGGACGAGTTGATTTTCAGCCGGTCGGAGCTTTCACTGAGTTTGCGCCTGCGCCCCAGCTCAAGGGCTGAGACAATGGCAATGGCCTTTGCCCTGCCGATTCCCTTGATCTTCATTAAGTCGGAAACCGTAAAACGACCCAGCTGATCGAGGTCATTGTTGGCATTATCGAGGATCCGTCGCGCCAGGTCAACAGCCGACCGGTTCCGGGTACCCGAACCGATCAGTATGGCGATCAGCTCGCTGTGACTAAGACTCTGGATGCCATGTGAAAGCAGTTTTTCACGGGGCCTGTCCTCAACAGCCCATTCCTTGATGCTTTTACCACCTTCTTCACTCATTGCCGGAAAAAAACGATACGCCAAGGTATGCTTTTCCCGACGAATAAAAAAAGCTTTGCATCCTGAAGATGCAAAGCTTTTAAAAGATCGTAAAAAACTCCTATTTAAGGCCGTTTATATGCTTGCTCAGGGATGACTTCAGGTTGGAAGCCTTTTTCTTGTGGATGATATTCTTCTTGGCCAGTTTGTCCAGCATGGAATTCACCTTAGGCAACATTGCACCTGCAGCTGACTTTTCCGTCGTGTCGCGCAGTTTCTTTACAGCATTGCGTGCTGACTTGGCATAATATTTATTTTTCTCATGCCTGGTTTCAGCCTGCCTGTTTCTCTTCTCGGCCGATTTATGATTTGCCATGGAATAAATTTTAAACGAAAATTCTTAAAAAGTGGCGACAAAAATAGCACTTTTTTCCTTACATAAAAATAATGTTTCAATTATTTTATGACTCAGAGATCAGTTTGGAATCAAAATTATTTTACCTTTGCAGACTCAAAATTTAGTAGGTTTTTAATGTAATAACTTTATGCCCGTAAAAATTCGATTATCAAAAAGAGGCCGCAAGAAACTGGCCTTCTACCACATTGTGGTAACTGATAGCAGGGCGCCACGAGATGGCAAATCCATCGAAAGGATTGGGTCATACAATCCCGGAACCAATCCCGCAACCGTTGAATTGAACTTCGACAAAGCATTGGACTGGTTGCAAAAGGGCGCTCAGCCTACTGACACCTGTAGGGCTATCCTCTCAAAGCAGGGTGTTTTATATAAGAAACATTTGCTGGAAGGTGTTAAAAAAGGTGCATTCAACGAGGAAGTGGCAGAGTCGAGATTCCAGCAGTGGATGAAGGACAAGCTGACCCAGGAAAAAACACTGACCGATAAACTTGCCAAAGGAAAGGCCGATGAAGCCAAAAAACGCTTTGAGGCTGAATCCAAAGTAAGGGAAGCGAGGGCTGCGGAACTGGCCAAGAAGCTTAAAGCGGAAGCCGAAGCCAAAGCGGAAGCAGAAGCAGAAACTGAAGCCAAGGCTGAACCCGAGGCTGCCGAAGCAAAGCCTGAAGCCAAACCCGAAAAGGAATCCAGGGAGGAAGCTCAGCCAAAGGCTGAAGCAGAACCCGAAGAAGCGGCCGAAGTGAAAACGGAAGAAAAACCTGAAGGCAAAACCAAAGGTAAGGGCAAAGCCAAACCAAAAACAGAGGATAAAGCAGACGGAGAAACCTCCGACGAAAATCCCCCTGAAACACCGGCTGCCTGAATCCCGGATGATGTCCGGGTTTGCGTTATGCACCGGCAGGCCTGAGGAAAAGATTCCTGAGCATCTTCTGACCGAAAATCCGGTAAGCTATATCGATGCCAGATTTACAACAGGATTACTTGCTGACGGGTGTCTTCACCCGCACACATGGTGTGCATGGAGCTCTTGTGCTCCGGTTGCAAGGCTTTGAACCTGAGGAAATACCTGAAATGGAATGGGTGTTCGTTACAATAGACGGATTGCCTGTTCCATTTTTTGTTCGTGAAGTCAGGCCTATGGCAGCCGACAAAGCCATCCTGTCATTCGAAGCAGTCATTGCAGAACCCCGGGCCAGGGAATTGGTAGGCGGCACCTTATGGATCGCGGCCAAAGGCCGTAAAGGCAAAGCAACCGGGAAAACCGGCCTGCCCGATATCACAGGCTACACCGTAGTTGACCAGGTTCATGGCGAGATGGGAAAAGTAGCCGAAAGGGTGGCCATTGCCGGAAATCCGCTGCTCAGGATCGTGTCAGGCGAAAAAGAATGGCTGATCCCTGCCCACAAAGACATTGTGCTGGAGATATCTGAAAAGAAAAAGACCATAAGGATCAAGACCCCGGAAGGCCTGATATAATTATAAGGAGTCTTTCACGCTGCTCTCCCAGCGATGGTAATCATAGATCAATGCATTGTAGAACATCTGTGCGACGATCTTTGAGCCGCGCAGGTTAAAATGCACATAATCGCTTGAAGCCAGCGGAGGCCGGGCATTCACCCAGGCCGGCATCGAATTCCTGCCGCCCATGGCCTTCTGCATATCCCAGTAAGCCGCTCCTGCCTTGAATGCCGCACTTTTTACAGCCGATTTGACATTATCGAGGTTGGGATAGGAAACAAATCTTGCCTGGTCCTTGACAGACATATCCGCCACCCCTATCACCAGAACGGATGCTCCGGGGCATAGTTCCCTGAGCCGGATGATCTGGCTGTAGAACCATCGTTCATAGTACCTGTAATTATCCGCTATATAGGGCACCACGTTTCCCCCAAACTGCAGGATAAACAGCTTTACATTCAGTTCGCTGTACATATCCCTGAGCTGCTGCGGATCGATGGAAGTGAAAATCAGTCCCGCACAACCCCGCAGCGGGATATTGTCAACCGCCACTCCCGAAATGTGATCGAGCGCCATTCCATAGATCTCCGGACTTTTTCTGCATTTGAACTGCACCATCAGGTTGCTCACCGGGGCTTCAAATTCCCAGCGGATCACCTCCAGACCGTTTGTAGCCGGTATGATCTCCGCATCATTGAGTGTATTCCCAAGATATATCTCATTGATAAAAGGCTCGGGATTATGCCCGTAAAAAATCCTGCATTGCCTGAAAATCCTTGTATTGCTGTATGCGTAAGGCGAAGGGCTGAACCTGACCCAGGCAGTCAACGATGTGGTATCTTTCCGGAACGGGTCGGCGTCAAGCTCGCAAAAAGCCGCGAGGGCGCCGAAGCGCTTATGGCTTATCCCGCTTTCATCCTGATTGTAAACGCGGTAGCGGTTCCAGTTATCCGAATTCTGCTGTACTATGGAAAAACCGTAGTTGTATAACTGGGAGGCAGGAACCAGTCCCACCCCCGACCCGCCAAACTTCGCCTGAAGCTTGTTCCTTATCAGCGAAGTCATCCGGTCATCTTCTATCTGGGAGTCACCGTAATGCATGATCCTCACCAGCTTACCCGACTGAGGCAGACGGCTGAGTTCACGAAATAACGGATACAGGATGCTGCTGTCATTTCCGGGATATTCAATCAGCGTTATGCTTTTCGTCAGGGAGTCTGCATCGATCTGCAGGGAATCGGAAGACGGCGAAGCCAGGTGTTGCTGACCCAGCATGGATATAACGGAATCGGTGAGCCGTTCCTGGTTTTTCAGCAATCCCTGAATATCCACGGGAACGGTGTCGGAAGAAGCAAAAATATCTCCGGCTGTGAAAAAGGAAAACCTGATGTTACCGGGTAATTGAATGCCCTGCCCGGGGAAATACAACGCCAGGGTAAACAGGACAAGAAAAACCGTCAGAAAAAACAAAAGTGTTCTGAATGGCTTCATCTGAGGCAGCGGCTGCCTATTTAGGTTTTATTTTAAGCTTCTGGCCGGGCTTAATTTTGTCGGTATGACTTAAATTGTTCAATTTCATGATATCGGCATCGCTGACACCGGGGTAGTTTTTGGCGATGTCCCATAGCGTGTCTCCCTGTTTCACCGTATAATAAACATAATTATCGTTGTAGGCAACCTGGGGTGACGGTTGGGACGAAGCTGACTTAGCGGATGCCTGAGAGGCCGGTTTCGTATTCCCGTTCTGCTTTTCAGCGAAGGTCATTTTATTGATGCCCTCATACCGGCTTGCCTTGTTCTTCGGCACGTAAACGGTAAGCTTCTGCCCGGCACGGATGGTGTTATTCCTCAGGTTGTTCCAGTACTTCAGGTCCGACAGCCTCACATGATACCATTCCGCTATGTAGCCGAGGTTATCGCCGGACTTCACGGTGTAATACAGCCGGGTATAATTCTCGGGGGGAAGGACTTCTTCGGTGTATTTTGAACTGCTGACGGTGGGACTGGTGGTAATTTTATCAGGATTGAAATAAAATGAATCGCGGTAAGCATAGATAAGGTTTTCCCTTTCGATGAAACGGAAGGCTTGTTCCATGGGAAGCCTGAGCGACATGGGTTTATCGCGGGCAGGTATGATGTCGACGCGATACTGGG
>CAYMJH010000217.1:0-6584 GCA_964390385.1 uncultured Bacteroidales bacterium
CTGTAGCCTGTAGCCTGCATTCTTTTCACTTTTCGTTTTTCACTGTTCACTGTTTACCGATTACCGTCTACCGTTTTTCGTCCTCCAGCAGATCAGGCCTGAGCCGCCTTGTCCGTTCAAGGGATTGCTGATGCCTCCATTCATCAATTTGCTGCTGATGGCCCGACAACAGGATGTCAGGGACTTTCCATCCCTTGTAAACTGAAGGTCTCGTGTAGACAGGAGGAGCCAGCAGGTTGTCCTGGAATGAATCCAGCAAGGCGGAAGTTTCATCTGATAATACTCCCGGTATCAGTCGTCCGATGCAATCCACGATCACCGATGCTGCAATTTCACCGCCCGAAAGAACATAATCACCGATGGATACTTCACGGGTAATAAAATGATCTCTTACCCGCTGATCCACTCCTTTGTAATGCCCGCAAAGCAGCATAACATTGGACAGGGTGGCCAGGTAATTGGCCATCCGCTGGGTAAACCTCTCCCCGTCCGGGGTCAGGTAAAGAATTTCATCATAATGCCTTTCAGCAGCAAGCTTTGCAATGCATTTATCGATCGGTTCCACCATCATCACCATCCCGGCTCCGCCTCCAAAAGCATAATCGTCGGCCTGCTTGTGTTTATTATGGGTATAGTCCCGGATGTTATGCAGGTATATTTCCAGGATACCCTTTTCCTTTGCTCTTTTCAGGATGGAGTAATCCAGGGGACTTTCAAGCAATTCGGGAAGCAGGGTCAGGATATCGAATCTCATATTACCGGCAAATGGAAAATGATTAAAGAATGCTGAAATAATAGGTGCTGCAAAATTAAATATAAATAAGAAGGAAAATCCGAAAATAATATGCCATTATGGCATTAATTATATTCGAAAAATGTCATATTGGCATATAAGTCTGCTTCGATATGCTAAAATTTCCTGCTTTGATGGTTGGCATTGGAATTGCTTATGTAAGTCTAAAATTGATTAATAATTTAAAACAAAAAGCCATGACTATTATCAAATACTTCAGACCGGACCTTTTCTCATCCAACGGTAATGAAAGGGCGCATCATGAACATGAAAGCTTAAACGACCTGTTTTTTGGACCGGCGTTTGGAAATAAGTTTCCCAGAAGTCTTATGGCCAATGCCTATGAAAACGATTCAGCGTTCAGGATTGAAATGACTGTGCCTGGTGTGCGGAAGTCCAATATAAGGATCAGTGTTGAAAAAGATGTTTTATCGGTAAGGATTGATCAGCAGGAAGAAACAGAAGGCCGCATCACCCTGAAAGAATATGATTTCACTACAGGGCAGCGATCTTTTGGTCTGCCGGAGAGCGTGAATGCCGAAAAAATCAGTTCAAAACTCGAAAATGGCATTCTTACCCTTGATCTGCCGAAGAAGGAAAGCGCCATTCCCAAAGGGCCTACCCATATTCAGATCCATTGAGAATGCAGATTCTCTGCGGACTTTGCAAATAGTTGTGCATTCCCTGTTATTGCTGATCATTCTATTTTATCAGCAATACAGGGATTTGCATATTTATGGCTGAATGAAATTACTTCTGTTCAGGTTTTTGTATTTTTATATAAACTAATATTCACCTGTATGGAAACCAGGGAAATAATTTATACGGTAATGAAAAATGCCGGAAGGGAACTTCGCGCAGGTGAAATTGCAGACCTTGCAGGGATTGATAAAAAGGAAGCGGAAAAGGCCATAAAGGACCTTGACAAGGAGGCCAGAATATTTTCCCCAAAACGTTGTTTCTGGAAGGTTAAATAATATCTTTGTGTATGTTTCAGGATCGGTTATCATAACTCAGACGACGGTTGTTGACAAACGGGATGATCCGGGCTTGCTTAATATAATAGAACCATGCTGAAGGAATATTATAATATGCTTGATTTGAATCCCGGTGCTAATGCAGATGAGATAAAGAAAGCATACAGGCTGAAGGCCAAACTGGTTCATCCTGATGCCAACCACAGGCCAGAGGCTCATTTCCAGTTTATAAGGATGAAGGAGGCTTTTGATATCTTATTGAAAGTCAAAAATCTGGAAACCTGCAGAAGAACCAGTGCCGGCCCGTTTTCACATCCTCATGATCCTTATTTTCAGTCCGCTCATCATCGTTATGCGCACACCTGCAGTGCCCGGGCAAAACATTACCGTAAGGAAAACGATGAAGGCGGTGACTTTCTTGACAGCAGAATCGGCCGTACCTTGTACCTGGCAGTGCACGTTTTATTTTTCTTTATGGGATTGCTGATCTTTGCCGGTCCACTTTACAACCTCATTACCCGTGGTTTTGACCCTTATATTTCACTGTTTGACTCCTTGTTTGCCACGGTAGCCGCAATGGTTTTTGGCGTTATTATGATCGTCAGGATCACCTGGTCTTTTGTGCGGTTTGTCAAGTGTGGCTTTTAATGGTTCCCGGTTAAACATATTTCAGCCTATGACTATACAAATCAGAGAAGTACAATCAAAACGCGATCTGAAAACCTTTATCTACCTGCCGGAAAAGATCCACCGGCATCATAAGAACTGGGTCCCTCCCATGTACATGGATGAATGGGATTTTTACAATCCGGAAAAGAACTCGGCCTATCGGCACAGCAGTACTGTTTTATTCCTGGCATGGCGTGACGGTAAAGCTGTGGGCAGGATAATGGGCCTTATTAACCATAAGTATAATAATACCCATAATGAAACAAACGGCCGGTATTTTAACCTCGAATGCTGGGAGGATATTGACACGGCACGTGCCCTGACCAGGGCAGTGGAGGACTGGGCCAGGGGCAAAGGGATGACAAAATTGATAGGACCGCTCGGATTTTCAGAAAAGGATCCGCAGGGATTTATGATCGAAGGTTTTGAACAGCCGATGGCGGTGGCCACCAACTGCAGCCTGCCTTATATGCCTGCATTGATCGAGAACTGCGGTTATGCGAAGGAAGTTGACCTGTACAGTTACAGGCTTGACATACCCGAAAATATCCCTGAGCTTTATAAAGTTATCTATCAGCGGGCACAATCCAACGGCGGTTTTACCATGAAGGAGTTTACCACCAAAAAGGAACTCCGGCAATATATCAGACCCGTGTTTCAGTTGGTGAACGAAGCCTATGCCGAAATATACGGATTTGCGGAACTCGAACCGGATGAAATGGACTATATGGCGAATAAGTATATGTTCATCCTGAATCCAAAGTTTGTAAAGGTCGTTCTCGATAAAAAAGGACAAACCGTTGCCTTTATTGTGAGTATGCCCGAATTGGCGGGGGGAATAAGAAAAGCCAGGGGGCGCATGTTCCCGTTCGGTTTTTTGAAAATAATCAGGGAAAGCAAAACCACAAAAATGCTTACCTGTTACCTGGGCGCTATTAAAGAAGAATACCGCAACAGCGGGCTGGATGCTTTAATGGGTACCAAGATACTCGACACTGCCCAGAAGGAAGGCATGAGTTTCATCGACAGTCACCTGGTGCTGGAAACCAACATTAAGATGAGAAGGGAATATGAAAAACTGGGCGGAAAGATCTATAAGAGATACCGGATTTACCAGAAGTCGTTGTGAAGGTTTTGGTTCTCATTGCTGTTCATGATATGTCCAAAAGCACCTCCTCTTTTCTGAAGATAATTCCCGAACCGGTATTTCTTTCCCTCGCCATCAGGATTCTTGGGATGTATATCCTTTTTGGTCTCTGCCGGCTGTTATTTGTCCTGTATAATGCGAGTTACTTTTCTTTTGGGAGCGATGGCCATATTCGCAACTGGATTTGGGGCGGACTGGTATTTGATACAGTGGCTATACTGTACATGAACATCCTGCTGGTCGTTCTGGCAACCCTGCCCTTGAGAATCAGATACAGGAAATGGTTCCAGTCTATGCTTTCCGTGATTTTTGTCCTGGCCAATTCAATAGCCCTTGCTGCCAATATCGCCGATGTTTTCTATTTCCCTTTTACCCTGACCCGGACAACATCGTCGGTTTTCAGGCAGTTCGCCAACGAATCAAATCTGTTTTCGCTTTTCGGAAAATTCCTGGTCGACTATTGGTATGGATCCGTTCTTTTTGTTTTGCTGGTGGTTTTACTGATATTCTTTGCACGCAGGACAAAACCGTTGAGAGAACCCGCCTTGCGCGGATCTTTATACTACCTCTATGCTGTCATACTGCTGGCGCTGACGTATACCTTGTTCATCGGGGGGGTCAGGGGCGGGTACAAGCACAGTACAAGGCCGATAACCCTCAGCAATGCCGGACAGTATGTCAGGGAGCCCCATGAAGTCAACATCGTTCTTAACACTCCTTTTTGTGTTTTAAAAACCCTCGAGATCAAGACCTTCACAAAATATGACTTTTTCACGCCCGAAGAAGCGGACAGTCTTTATCCCGTTATTCATAATTCACGGTCAGGCGAAGCCATGCAAAAAAAGAACGTAGTGATCATCATCCTGGAAAGTTTTGGTAAAGAATTCTCAGGTTTTTTCAATCCCTTTCCTGATAGTAATTATCGAAGCTACACGCCTTTCTTTGACAGTCTTTGCAATGAGAGTCTTACCTTCGGATACAGCTACGCAAACGGTCGGAAATCCATTGACATCATGCCTTCTGTTTTGGTCAGTATTCCCTCTGTCGTTGAACCATTTGTCCTTACCGAATGTTTCAGCAATCACACACAAAGCCTGCCGTTTTTGCTCCGCCAGCAGGGATACCATACCTCCTTTTTCCATGGTGCTCCCAATGGGTCAATGGGATACCTGGCCTTTGGCAATATGATAGGCATTGACCGGTATTTCGGAATGAACGAATACGGTAACAGGAATGATTTCGACGGATACTGGGCCATCTGGGACGAGGAGTTTTTCCAGTTTTTTGCCGCACAACTGGGTCATTTTCCGCAGCCCTTTCATGCTGTTTTTTTCAGCGCTTCATCCCATCACCCATTCCTGTTGCCTGAACGGTACACCGGCAAATTCCCCGAAGGCCCCCATCCTATAAACCGTTGCATCGGGTATACCGATATGGCCCTGCGGAAATTCTTTGAAACGGCATCCGGGCAACCCTGGTTCGGCAATACCATCTTTGTGATCACGGCCGATCACGCGCAGTCTCAGCCTCAGCTCGATATTTACAGGACCTCGGCCGGGGCTTTTGAAGTGCCGGTGGTATTCTATGCCCCCGATGGCAGTCTGAAAGGAAAAGACGGCAGGCTGATACAGCAGATCGATATTATGCCGGTCATACTGGGCCTGCTGCATTACCCCGGGACCTATTTCGCTTACGGCAGCAATGTATTGGCAAGCAACGGAGATCACTGCGCGGTGAATTACATTAACGGCACCTATCAGCTATTCTACAGGGATTATTTGCTGATCGGTGATGCCGGGGAAACCAAAGGGATCTACCGGTTTAAAACCGACAGGTTGCTGCGGCATGATCTATCCGGTGATGCAGGGGCGGTGAGGGATACCATGGAAATCAAGCTGAAGGCCTTTATACAGCAATATCACAACCGGATGCTGGATAACAGGATAAGCATACGGCCCTAACAGGAACCGGATCTTACCTGATCGCGGTAAAAACAAAAGGAAATCATACTACCCAGGCTTATCCGATCCCTGCCATGTTCTCAAGGGCGAGCATCAGGGCATGGGTGCCTTTGTGCCCGTATCCCAGGTCTTGGACCGATTGATAAATTCCTCTTACCAGGGAAAGGCCCGGCAGTGATATATTCATCCTGCCGGCTTCCTCAAGGGCTATTCCCATATCTTTGACAAAGTGATCCACAAAGAATCCGGGTTCAAAATCGCGCCTCAGTATTCTCGGGGCGAGGTTTTCGAGCGACCAGCAGGCCGCTGCCCCTCCACTTATTGAACTTAACATGGTATTCAGGTCAAGGCCGGCTTTATAGCCATATAAAAGACTTTCGCACATGCCGATCATGGTGCCGGAAATGACAATCTGGTTGCACATTTTTGCATGTTGTCCTGATCCTGCTTTTCCCTGGTAAACAATTTTTTTGCCCATGCATTCCATCAGTGGTATCATCGCATCGAAGACCTCCCTGTCACCTCCTGCCATAACGGAAAGCGTGCCATTGCGCGCACCGACATCACCGCCGGAAACCGGGGCATCGAGGGCATAGCAGTTATGCATCCGGGCCTGCTGATATATATCAACCGCAAGGCTGGGGCTGGTAGTGGTCATATCCACAAGGAATGTACCGGGCCTGGCATGAGACAAAATGCCCTGTTTGCCGAAGTACACTTCCTTCACATCCTGGGGATATCCGACTATGGTAAAGATCACCTCGCATCGGTTGGCCAGCAGGGCAGGATTTTCAGCCCATGAGGCTCCCTTTGAGAGGACAACGGATGCCTTTTCCCTGGTTCTTGAATGAACAAAACCCCGGTATCCTCTGTCCAGCAAATGAGCATACATCGATGATCCCATCACCCCGGTGCCGATCCAGCCGATAACCGGATTGCCTGATATTTTGACTGCCTGCATGGTGGCTATTTTGAAATCAAATTTAAGAGGAAAAATTTCATTTGTAAGAGAAAGGAAGTATTTTTGATACCTTAAA
>CAYMJH010000218.1:0-6564 GCA_964390385.1 uncultured Bacteroidales bacterium
CAACACGCAATCCGTTGAGGTACTTCAGTAATAGGAAGAGAACCGTTGCGCATACCAGCGCCCATGCTGCAATAGAAAGAACGCCAATAGCCTGGCTTTTCAGGAGTCCCGTGCCATGACCGTAAAACAAACCCTGGCTGGTGGAGAAGAATCCGACCATCAGGGTGCCGAAGGCACCGCAAATCCCGTGAACAGATATGGCACCGACGGGATCATCGATTTTTATTATCTTATCAAAGAACTCAACGGAAAGAACCACAAGGATACCTGCCAGAATTCCGATGATCAGCGCTCCTCCGGGTGAAACCGCATCGCATCCTGCCGTAATGGCAACCAGTCCGGCCAGCGCACCGTTCAAAGTCATGCTCAGGGTAGGTTTCTTGTATTGCATCCAGATATACAGCATGGTGGCAAATGCCCCGCTTGCGGCAGCTATGTTGGTGGTGACAAAGATGAGGGCTATAGCCCTTGCGTTGACAACTCCGCTGGCTGCCAGCTGTGAACCCGGGTTGAATCCGAACCAACCGATCCAGAGCACAAAGACTCCCAGGGTGGCAAGGGTAATGCTGTGACCCGGAATGGCTTTGGCTTTCCCGTTTTTGTCATACTTGCCAATGCGGGGTCCCAATACAGCAGCACCTATCAGGGCAATCATTCCACCCACCATGTGAACAACGGAAGAACCGGCAAAATCATGGAAGGGTATGCTGAGCGTGCTCAGCCAGCCGCCTCCCCAAGCCCAGTGACCTGATATGGGATATATGATGAGGGTGATCGCTGCACTGTACATGAGGTAAGCATTGAACTTGGTTCTTTCAGCCATGGCGCCCGAAACGATGGTCGCTGCTGTAGCAGCAAAAACTGTCTGGAAAAACAGGAAGGCCATATCAGGCATGTCCGTACGATAGGTGTTTTGCGAAAATAAATCAAATCCGCCCCAGAATCCGTTTTTACTGCCGAACATGATCCCAAATCCAATAACCCAGAAGGCAATGGTGCCAATAACAAAATCCATAAGGTTCTTGAATAGAATATTGGTGGTGTTCTTGGAACGGGTGAATCCTGCTTCAACCAGTGCAAAACCGGCCTGCATAAAAAATACGAGGGCACTGGCAATTAAAACCCAAACCGTGTTCAATGAAAAGGCATAGTCTGCAAATGCTGTTTCAATCGCGCTGAATTTATCAGCAGCTATGGTAAGTGTGTCTGTCATAATCTGAAAGTGTTTAGGTTATTCATTACTCTTCTCCTTCAATGTACATGGCCTTGTCGCCCCTGTCACCGGTGCGGATCCTGTATGCATCAGCAATATCGGATATGAATATCTTACCATCCCCTACTTCTCCCGTACGGGCAGAAGTTAGAATTGCGTTTACCGCGGCATCCAGATATTTTTCGCGGCAATAGAAGGTAATCAGTATTCGTTCGATCGTGCTGGTATCATAAGCAATGCCACGGTATACGCGACCTTCGGTTTGCTTTCCAACCCCCCTGACATCCCAGAAGGTGATGAATTCAATCCCGACCTTGTTAAGGGCTTCCTTAACTTCATCGAATTTTGATTTCCGGATAACCACTTCAATTTTTTTCATTTTGCATTATGTTTTGTTTTAATACTTAGGTCTTACAAAGAGAAACCGGCCACTACAAAGAACTGTTCCTTTTCGGGATTGAATATCACCTGACCGGTTACCGGTATAGAAAAGCTCTCAGTTATTTTGATCGTCCTTGTGGTTCCGATCCCGATATTGCATATGGCAAATTCACCATCGGAAGTATGCCAGCCGTTTCCGGCTCCCAGAAAAATGCTGGCATTTTTAAAAGCATACCCTGCCTGGAAATACATATCACCTCCTGCTGAGGCGGCACCTCCGGCTTCATTGATAATGTAGTTCGCACTGAGGCTCAAACCACCCAGGGCATACCCGGCATTAATCTCAAATGCATGGCTCCCGGTAGAATCGGAATAATCGAAGTATTCAAGTCCGGGATAATAGTAATCCGTAACGCCAAGACTCAGACCGAAAGGGAAGCTGTAGCTGGCATAAAGATCAGATTCCATGTACCCTGCCGCATCGAATGATCCCCATACGCCAAGGGTCAGTCCGCCGGTTGCAAATTTCACGCTGGGCTGGAGAGCGGGACCGGTTCCGAATTTGCTGCCACGCCAGAGGTAGCTGGTGTAAAGATCAGCTCCGGCAGAAAATTTCGATGGATTCTCATTTCCCTCTTCCTGCGCCATGAGGTTGATGCAGAAAAAAACAGAGACAGGCAAAACTGTCAGCAAGAACAACTTCATCTTCTTCATTGGTAGAAATTTTTATTGGTTTAACAATATTCGATTCGCAAATATATAAATATTTTTTATACCCCCATAAAAAATATACTATAAATTATAAAAATGATATAAATTGAATATATACCCCCTATAATATAAATGTATAATATAAAAAAATATATAAATATAATTACTACCCCCCCCCTCTCTCTCTTTCAATGAATATTTTTTTTCAATGATCAGCGAGGCCGCGTTTATGATATGGCTTCATCTGAAATGCAATAGCTTCAATGGCCGTATTGCTGTTCAATCTCATAAATTTTCATTTCAAGCATGATGTTGTCCGTTTCAGGTTTATTTTCCTTTAAAAATCAAAACAGGGTATTTACTTTTGTGATAATGAATCCGGCATTCCCCATAAAAAAACTCTTCCGCATGGCGGCCTGTACTTCCACGGCCATCGGTCTGATTACCATCGGACCGGTGTATATGGTCGCCATAACCATCGCGAACATTCATACAACGGTTGACGTGCTCGTTAAGATCCTGGGTGCAGCGGTCACCGGGATCAGCTTCTTCATCTTTTTCATCTGGCTGATCAATATAGGCCTTCTGCATTATTCCGGGAAGCGGGTATTCCTTTTCAGGAACAGGAAACTACGGTACCTGTGGAGTTACCTGTTGTGTCTCATCCCGCTGATAACGATTCGCCTGCTGGTAGGTCCGGTCATCAATGACCCCGAAAGGTTGCAGGAAGCCATTGCCTGGAAATCAAAGGCTTTTGGCATTGATCCCTCGGATTTCGATTATTTGCCCTTTACCGACTGGATGTTCCAGATCGTCATCATGGTTTTCGTGGTTGCCTCGGTCAATTCCATGGTGCTGATCATCCAGGAACTCGTATTGCTGACCGAAAAAAAGACGAAGATCGAAAATGAAAACTTGCAACTGAAAATGAAGAATATGGAAGCGGCCAACCAGAAGCTGAAACAGCAGTTGCAGCCCCATTTTCTGTTCAACTCCCTGAATGTTTTGAAAACCCTCATCAGGAGGCAACCCGGTGATGCCGAAACCTATGTAAAACGTCTCTCTGATTTCCTGCGGGCATCCGTTCTGTATGACAATGTCAATACCGTGAAGGTGGAGGAAGAGCTGAAGCTGAGCTTCGATTACATTGAAATGCAAAAGATACGGTTTGGTCAGGCGTTGCATTTTGAGATCCATATTCCCGACGAGGCAAAGGCCGGTTATTTGCCTGTTTTCTCCCTGCAGATGCTGCTGGAAAATGCGATCAAGCACAATGCCTTTACCACAGAGTCACCCCTGCATATTACATTCCGCTATGAAAAAGGGTGGCTGACCGTCAGCAATACCTTCCGGCCCAAGGAGGCGGTTGAGTCTTCTGCCGGCATGGGACTGATCAATCTTTCCGAACGGTACAGGATGATTTCCGGTGATGAAATCGTGATCAGGCAGGACGATAAGGTTTTTTCGGTAAGCATAAAAATTCTGTCGCATGAGAATCGTGATCATTGAAGACGAGAAACTTACCGCCGCCAACCTGGCGGAAACGATTTTATCGGTGGACCCTGATGCCAGGATCATTGCTGTTTTATCTTCCGTTCAGTCGGCGGTTTCGTGGTTCCGTGACAACGCACCACCCGATCTTGTTTTCAGTGATGTTCAGCTGGGAGACGGCCTTTGCTTTGAGATCTTTAAAACGGTCCCTGTTCCCGCTCCTGTCATTTTTTGCACCGCCTATGATGAATATGCATTGAAGGCATTTGACGCCAATGGCATTGACTACATACTGAAGCCCTTTGACAGAACCACGATTGAGGAGGCCTTCCAGAAATATCAAACCCTGAAAGATTCGTTCACCGGAAAGATGGCCGGGCTCGATCCTGTCATCCAGCTGGTCGGGAACAGGATGAAACAGGTAAAAGCCTCCGTTCTGGTCTATAAACAGGATAAAATTATCCCGGTAAGGTTTGAAGATATAGCCCTGTTTTATATCGACAACGAGATCACCCGCCTTTTCACCTTCGACCATAAAACCTATACCATCAACAAAACCATGGAGAAGGTGGAAGAGATCTCGCCGGATGATTTCTTCCGGGTAAACCGGCAATTCCTTATCCATCATCGGGCCATCAAAGAAGCGTCGCAGTATTTCGGACGCAAGCTATCCCTGAGTCTCACCGTCCCCTTCCCCGAAACCATAACCGTAAGCAAAAACAAAGTGCCTGCCTTCCTGAACTGGCTGTCCGGTTATTGATCCAATAAGCGGATACCGTTCACTCCTTTTCCCGGTCATTTCACCTTTCATTTTGTCCGTTTCACAGGGATGTTACTTTGACCCTCAGCATATTCCCTGCAATTTTGAACCGTTAACCACACAAAAACATTCAAAACTGAGTAAAATGAATACAGTGATCAGCACCGAGAAACTGACCAAAAAATTCAACGATGTTTTGGCCGTTTCGGAGATCTCCCTGCATGTGAGCAAGGGGGAGATCTATGGTTTCCTGGGCCTCAACGGGGCGGGGAAAACCACTACGATAAGGATGCTGCTTGGCATGATCTCCCCGACCAAAGGAGAGGCATTTATTAACGGACAAAAGGTTCATGCGGGCAGCACTGAGTTATGGAAGAAAACCGGCTACCTGGTTGAAATGCCGTTCTCCTATCCCAATCTTACGGTCAGGGAAAATCTTGAGATCATCCGCAGATTGAGGTTTATAAAGGATAAAAATGCCGTGGCTTCGGTAATGGAAAAGCTCAGGCTTACGGAGTATGCAAACCGGAAAACCCGGAATTTGTCCCTGGGAAATGCACAACGGCTGGGGGTTGCGAAGGCTTTGATGCACAACCCGGAGATCCTGATCCTCGATGAGCCGGCCAACGGTTTCGATCCTGCCGGAATCTGCGAGATCAGGGAAATGCTTCTTGATCTTGCCCGAAATCAGGGGGTGACGATCTTCATCTCCAGTCATATCCTGGGCGAGATTTCAAAGCTGGCAAACCGGATCGGGATCATCCACCGGGGCGTGCTGATCTGCGAATTGAACACGCAGCAACTGGAACAGCTCTGCCAGAAGCGCCTGAAAGTCAATACCCGGGACAATGAACGGGCGTTGGCGATCCTGGAGGGGAACGGCATCGCGGCTCACAGGAACGGTGACGGAATGCTTGAAATCCTGAAAGATGATATGATCCTCCGTCCTGAAGTTGTATCGTCTTTGCTGGTCAGTAACCAGGTGCCGCTTTTGTTGCTGAACGTGGTGGAGGAAGACCTGGAATCCTATTTCCTGAGAACCATTAAAACAACTGAAATGAAAGGAGAGAACCTATGAAAAACATTGCTGTGACCTTATGGGCAGAGATCCTGAAGGTAAGGAAATCGAAAGTATTCTGGCTTTCCATGAGTTTCTTCGTATTTATAGCCTTTATGATGGGATTGATGATGTTCATCCAGCAGCATCCTGAAGTATCAGAAAAACTGGGACTGATCGGAACAAAGGCTTCCATGCTGAAATTGGGTGAGCCCAACTGGAATAATTATTTGGCCTTGCTGCTGCAGGCCATTGGTGCGATCGGACTGATCGGTTTCGGATTTGTCACCAGCTGGGTTTTCGGACGCGAGTATTCCGAAAAAACCTTAAAGGATATGCTGGCTTTGCCGGTCCCCCGTTCCTCCATTGTGATCTCAAAATTGCTGGTCGTAGTGTTGTGGAGCCTGTTGCTTGCCTTCATTTTTGTGGTTTTTTCCATTCTTTTCGGGATCATGTCCGGTATTTCGGGCTGGTCAGGGGAAATTGTCTCGGAGTTTTTATATAAAAGCACCCTGATATCATTACTGACCCTTTTACTTTGTACCGTGACATCGTTTTTTGCCAGCATGAGCGGGGGAGTATTGCTGCCTATCGGCATTATCATTTTAACGATGATCATGGCGAATTTCACCGGGCTGTTGGGGATAGGCCCTTATTTCCCCTGGGCCATACCGGGATTATTATCGGCTCCTTCAGGCAGTGAAAACATGGCTTTGGGTCTGGTCAGTTATATAATACTATTTACGACCAGTATGGCAGGACTGTTCGGGACACTGGCCTGGTGGCGGTTTGCCGATCAGAAATAACGGATGACGGGATCCTGCCGCAAGTTTTCAACTTGTGGCTCCCCAATTGCCATAGGTTTTCAGGTCGTTTCCGGTTGAAGCGCTATTCTCCCCGTACGATCATTTTCCGGCTTGACAGAAACTTATCGGCTTTCAGTGTATAAAA
>CAYMJH010000219.1:0-6478 GCA_964390385.1 uncultured Bacteroidales bacterium
CCTTTTTGCTGCCGACAACTTTCTGGAGGTAATTATTAACGATGGAATAAGCCAGTCCGCCCACCAGGTCCTCGTTTTTCTCTCCCCGCTGCTGATTGGCATTCAGGTCCGATTCGATAAAGACCGTACAGCGGCAACCCAAAGCCACGGGCTTTTCAGCGCTTAAAGCGAGGGTGCCGAATTCTTCCACGATATTGATATCGAGTTTTTCAGCTTGCTCTTCCAGGAAAGAACCTGTGCCTGCTGCACATACCTTGTTCATCTCAAAGTCAACGACCACACCGTGATCGATGCTGATGAATTTTGAATCCTGGCCGCCGATCTCAAAAATGGTGTCCACCTCAGGATCATGGGCAATGGCAGCGGTTGCCTGGGCGGTTATCTCATTTTGTATGACGTCGGCACCTACAAAGTCGCCGGTGAGGTAGCGTCCTGAGCCTGTAGTGCCGGCTGCTTTCACCTCCACCTTCTGCCCGACCTCATCGAAGATCTCAGAAAGTCCCCGGCGGATGGCATCAAGCGGCCGGCTGGCCGTAGGCAGATACCTTCGGGCAATCACGTTATCGAAATCATCAATAAGTACCACATTGGTGCTGAGTGATCCGACGTCAATCCCCAGGTAAACAGGATATTTTGTCTGGCCGTTGAGGTCGAAGTTTACTTCTTTGACCAGCCTGGCATCCGATTCAACAAGGACCGGAAGTCCCTTGCCGCTCTCACGGGTTTTCATAAGGTAAGCTTCCAGGTCACTCAATCCTCTGAATGGCAAGGTGTCCTGTGGTTGTTCCATACCGTATAAAATGGCGCCGAGAGCCCCCATGGAAGCGTAATATTCTGGAACGATCAACTCTCCTTCGCTGACGCGGAGAATTTCCCTGAAGGCCTGGACCACACCGGCATTGGCGGCCACACCTCCCTGGAAAACAATGGGACGGGCAAGGTCCTTGCCCTTGGCCAGGTTGCTTTTAAAGTTGCGGGCAACTGCAAAGCACAAACCGGCTACAATATCATGAACAGGGGTAGCGATTTGCTGGAGATGTATCATGTCACTCTTGGCAAACACACTGCAGCGGCCTGCAATATGAGGAGGATTTTTCGACTGCAGGGCCAGCCGGCCGAACTCGCCGTCAATGGAAACCCCGATCCTTTTGGCCTGCTGGTCAAGGAATGATCCCGTGCCGGCAGCACATATGCTGTTCATGGCAAAATCCGACAGACTTGAATGGGCCTTCTCTTGTCCTTTTTCCATGAGGATCAGCTTGGAATCCTCACCGCCCATTTCTATTATGGTTTTTGCATCGGGATATAGTTTTGATACGGATTTTGACTGGGCAATGATCTCATTGACAAATTTGCCCCCGATCAGCCCGGCAGCCAGCTTGCCCCCCGAACCGGTCAGCGCAACAAGGCTGAATTGTTCGATGTCATACCTTGTTAACAGGTCTGCAAGTCTCTTCCTGAGCACCAGGAAAGGCTGACCGTGACAATAGTCATAATGGTTTTCAAGGAGTTTCTCCTGCCGGTCAATGATAACGGTATTCAGTGATATGGAGCCCAGGTCGAGCCCCAGGAACAGTTCTTCTTTTGATTTTCCTTTGGTCATACGATGTGATTTGGGTATACATCAATCCGCCCGAAAAGATCAATCTTCGCGATGCAAATACCCCGGAGCCGGTTATAAAAATCTGCAACCCAGGGGCAAATAACTGATTTTAGATCCTGTTGACTTTCTTTTCAGCTATCGGATCACAGAACAAATATAGCATTTTTATTTACATGGTGACCGGGCTGGTTACCCTTTCAGGAGGTTCCGGCCATAAAAAGGTCCCGGACCGTGAAAAAAGTCGCCCCATAAATATCCTCAAGTACGAGCCTTGAAAGATCGGCAACCGGAACGGTGGTTTTGTCGATCAGGACGGTGTCTGACGTAGCCAAGATCCCCCGGTTTAAGGACTTAATCTCATGATCAGCCGAATGAACCAGGTTGCAGGTTCCCGGAATACCAAAGTCATTCAGCTTTTGCCCTATGATGTGATGGTGACGGATGCTTGAGGATACCGGTGAATCAAGGAATATTTCCAGCCTGGCAGGACAGAAGGGGGAAAGCACAGCCAACAGGTCCTCGATGCACTCTTCCAGTATCCGGTCATCCCTGAGCCTTCCGTGCAGTGAACCGGCGTCCCTGAGGAATCCATCGGTGCTGATGAAAACCATCCTGCCCAGCCGGTAATTCAGCAGGGTGAACAACACGTTATATCCGTCAATGACCATATACATGGCCCGGGAAACCGGAACAAGCCTCGCATTTCGTGAGGCCGATGCCGGTTCCGCAGCGATTCCCCGGTATAATACCGACCGTTGATCGCGTGAAAGACGGTACCGGTCTCCGACCATCTTCAAAGATCCACGCTCAGGGTATCCTTTCGATAACAGGTAATAATAATCATGACAGGCTGCCGTGAAGTCGCCGGTGATGATCTTATCAGGACGCACAGACGCATTCATTCGGGTAATACTAAATGGTTAATGATCAATGGTTAATGGTTGCGGTATGTTGTGATGGTTGTAATTGTTGTAAGGGTTGTAATAGTTGTGATGGTTGTGATGGTTGTGATTGTCGGTTGTCTTTGATCTTTGTTCTTTGATCTTTGATCTTTGATCTTTGATCTATATTTAGTGTCAACCCGTATTAACCAGCCGAACGATACGATGGCATCAGCGGCTGATATGGCCGGTGTGGAAAATCCTTTGCCAGGCCCTTTCTATAATGCAACGGGCGATATTGATCCCGGTCGCTCTTTCAAAGGAATGCCATTGCGGAGCCCGGTTCGCTTCAAGCAAATATAGCTTTCCGCCGGCATCGCGGATGATATCAGCACCCAGGATGCCCTTACGGCTGATGTTTTGCCGGGCAAATACCGCTACTTCCTCATCGTTTGCGGCAATAAAATGTCCACCCTGCGCTGCATTGCGGGCAACCTGTCCGGCTGCCGCAAGTTTTTCGGCCATACCGAGGCATTGTCCATCCAGCACCATAACGCGGTATTCTTTCTCCGTTTCAATGTAAGCCTGCAGAATAAGTGCTGAACGGGCATACTGGTCATGGGAAAAGAAATTCTCAATATACAGAACAGCTTCCGCAAGGGTCCTGAGCAAAGCAACGTTTTCACCCCGGCTTCCGCGATTGGGCTTGCCGATCAGCGGGAAATGTCCTGCCGTATTCAGCCTCACCGCAATACGCAGGGCATCCTCACGGTTAAAGACAACGTAAGTATCGGGAGATATCTGGTTTATATGACCTTTTAGCGATTCCATCAGCTTGCCTGCCGGTGAACCGCTGAAGCGCTCCAACGGATCCAGCAGGTCGCAGCCATTATAATACAGCGACCTTGCCAGCAGGGAGAGCGGCTCTTCATACCCACTGGTCCTGCGGATCAGCAAGGTTGTAAGTTTTGACAGGTCGGCATTCTCCGTCATGGCAACCGGCATTCTCCGCTGGCTGTCAAACAGAAAATAAAGCTTGGCAGGATTTATCAAAATCACTTCATGGTAAAGCTTTTTGCCTTCTTCCAGCAACCGGAATATCTCATATCCCATTTCGTCGGACAAGATACCCGGTTCGGCCAGCTGAGAACTGGTTATGCCCAATATTTTTTGCACCGTTCAGTGTTTTTACAAATTTATGATTTCCGGTGGTTATTTTATGTTTTATGCCACACTTCTTCAGGGAGTTTGCCCGACAGGTTCAGAAATATTGTTGCCATCATCGTTAAATTGATCTTTTTCTTTTTACTCCAGGGAGATTTTTTATATTTTCATGGTCGTATTTAAGTTGTCCCGAACCCCGACAGGGTATCAACAACCCTGTCGGGGTTCGGGGCTGAAATATCAAAATTTTATAACCATGGCAAAGTCATCTCCATTTAAGGACTATTCATTACCTCAACTGATCTTCCTGGTCCTTCTCAGGGTATCCATTGGCTGGCATTTTTTGTATGAGGGTGCTGTGAAGATCGTGAATCCCGACTGGTCTTCTTTCGGCTACCTCATGGATTCAAAGGGTATTTTTGCCGGTTTGTTCCATGCCATGGCTACCCATCAGGGCATACTGCAAGTGGTTGATTTTATGAACATGTGGGGTTTGTTTCTGATCGGACTGGGCCTGATGACAGGATTGTTCACACGCCTTTCGATCATATGCGGCATTGTATTGATGAGCTTGTATTTTCTGTCACATCCTCCCCTTCCGGGGATTCAATATATCATTCCCCAGGAGGGAAGCTATCTCCTGGTCAATAAAACCCTGATTGAGATCATCGCCTTGTTTGTTTTGCTGGTATTTCCAACAGGACAACTGGCAGGAATGGACGGGTTTTTTCAGAAAAGACAGCATTAATAAGCAGGATATCATGGAAAAGGATCAGAACAAGGAAAAAGAAATCACCAGGCCTAAGGACATCAGCAGAAGGGACGTGATCAAGGGCTTGTCCACCATCCCGGTTATTGGGGCATTCGCCGCGGCATGGTTTCGCAGAGGCAGCGTTGAGCAACAGCTGAAGGAAAAACTGCTGGAGGTGGTCAACCTCAGCTCCGAACCTGTTGATCTGGCCCCCCCTGCGCAAGGCGGCAAAACCCTGCGCCTGGGAATTCTCGGTTATGGCATCAGGGGCAGACATTTGCTGAGAGCCACAGGGCACGCCGAGCCCATATGGATCGACGATGCAAAAGCTGCAGCTGCTGAAAATCCGCTCAATACCTCCTATGAAGACTTTATGAACCAGGAAGGCCTGAATGTTGAGATCAGCGGGGTTTGCGACATCTTTGACCCTTATGCCGAAGAGGCCATACTGGCCGGATCCAACATCAACCGACAGGGAACAGGCGGCAAAATGGGGAATGCTCCGCGGCGCTACCTGAACTATAAGGAAATGATGGCCTCACCCGAAATCGACGCGGTGATCATTGCCACGCCCGATCACTGGCATGCTACCATGGCCATCGAGGCTGCACGGATGGGAAAGCACGTTTACCTTGAAAAGCCGATGACCTGGACGGTGCCCGAGACCTATGAACTGGTGAAGGCGGTGAAGGAAAACCATATTGTTTTTCAGCTGGGACACCAGGGAAGACAGACGGAAAGCTATGTGAGGGCAAAAGAGGCCATTCAGAAAAACATCCTCGGTAAGATAACCCTGGTTGAGGTATGCACCAACCGTAACGACCCCAACGGCGCCTGGGTTTATCCGATCCATGAAAAGGCCGGTCCTCATAATATTGACTGGCCCCAGTTCCTGGGGCCCGCTCCTTATCACGACTTCAGCCTGGAGCGTTTCTTTCGCTGGCGCTGCTGGTGGGATTACAGCACCGGGCTTAACGGCGACCTGCTGACCCATGAGTATGACTGCATTAACCAGATAATGGGCATCGGAATACCTGATTCGGTGGTTGGCTCAGGTGGAATATATTTTTTTAAAGACGGACGCACAGTCCCTGATGTCCAACATGTGGTCATGGAATTTCCCGGCCGTGACCTGACCTTTTTATACAGCGCGTCACTGGCCAGCGACCGTCAGCGCGGCAAGGTGATCATGGGCCATGATGCCCATATGGAGATCAGCGACCGCCTTGTCATCACTGCCGATCCACAGTCAACAGCCTATAAGGGAAAAATTGAAAACGGCACCATCGACCCCCAGGTTCCCATTTATTCTTTTACGCCGGGGAAGAAAGGTATTGACGGAGTAGCTTCGGCCACGGAACAATATTTTGCCAGCCGTGGTCTGCTCTATACTTACCGGCAGGGAAAAAGAGTGGATACAACCTTTCTGCATATGAAGGAATGGATCAATTGCATCCATGCCGGCATTCAGCCCAGTTGCAACATCGACCAGGGCTTTGAAGAGGCCATCACGGCCCATATGGCCACCATTGCCCTGAGGGAGGGAAGGAAAGTGCATTGGGACAGGGAGAAACAGGAGATAAAAGCCCCCTAATACCCCAAAGGGGGATTTTCCAAACAGCCAGGTTTTCGCTCAGCTGAATTCCTGACAACAATGCTATGAATTTCTTCCCCTCTCTTTTTGGAGAACTTGTCCCGGTTTGATCGGGAGGGGGCAGGGGGTGAGGCTTTTTTCCCCAAACTAATTTTATCCATTTCATTTCCCGATATTTTTTCGTAAACTTATGCTCAGTTTAACCCTAATTTAATCCGTCATGAACAAGGATAGTAAAAAACCGGAAATGTCAAGAAGAACATTTATCGGAAATACAGCCAAAGCGGCTGCATTGTTTACCATAGTTCCAAGTCATGCAGTCAGTGGCCTGGGACATAAAGCCCCCAGCGATAAGCTGAATATTGCCGGTATCGGTGTGGGAGGAGTCGGCAGGACCAACCTGGTGCATATGGAAAGCGAAAACATTGTGGCACTGTGTGATGTCGATTGGAAATACGCGCAGCGGTGCTTTAATACCTTTCCGA
>CAYMJH010000220.1:0-6372 GCA_964390385.1 uncultured Bacteroidales bacterium
CAGCAAATTATGGAACGGCAACAGCCCACCCTGTCTCATTTCGATGTGGCCGTACTGGGCGGAGGTCCTGCCGGCCTGACAGCAGCGCTTTACCTGTGCCAGGCAAAGATCAATACGGTGCTGATCGACATTGCACTGCCCGGGGGACAGGTTTCAACCACCCACCAGGTTTCGAACTATCCCGGTTTTATAGAGCCCCAGCACGGATATATGCTTTCCCACCAAATGTCGGAGCAGACAAAGATATGCGGGACTTCTTACAAGGTGGCCGTGGATGTGGCCAAAGCCGACCTGCTGAAAAAACAGATCATCATTGATGAGTTCGAAACCATCAAGGTGAAAAAAATCGTGATCGCCACCGGTGCCTCACCCCGCTTGCTGGGAATACCCGGTGAAAGGGAATACAAGGGGAAGGGGATTTCATATTGCGCGACCTGCGATGCCAAATATTACCATGATAAAGAGGTGGTGATCATCGGTGGAGGCAATACGGCCATTGAAGAATCGGAATTTATCTCAAAGTTTGCATCCAAAATAACCATCGTTCACCAGTTTGACAGACTTACTGCTAATAAAACCGCACAGGATAAGGCATTCGCCAACCCTAAAATTTCATTCCTGCTCGAAAGAGAGCCCAGGTCTTTTGAACGGGCCGGAGACCGCATGGTGACCACCGTCGAAAACCTTAAGACCAAAGAAAAGTCAATAGTGGAATCCGACGGCATCTTTATCTTCGTCGGCATGAGCCCCAATACCCAGTTGTTTGACAAGGAACTGGAATACGATCCATGGGGCTTCATCCGCACCGATGAAGATATGAAAACCAACGTAGAAAGCGTTTATGCAGCCGGTGACGTGCGCAGCAAAAAATACCGGCAGATCACCACGGCAGTGGCCGACGGCACCATTGCCGCCATTGCGATCACGAAGGAGATTGATGTGTGAAGAGGTTGTGAAGGTTGAGATGGTTGTGAGGGTTGTGGTTGTTATGATTGTTATGGTTGTTGCATATTCAGAAACCAGAAAGCTGGCAGGATATTTGTGGATATTATTTATGCCCCTGCAGGCCTGTTGGTAAAAAATCAAGCAATCAACCCTCTTTCGCCAGAGGCTTCAGAGGGCGAAGCAAATCAACCAATCAATAAAATACTTATTCCCCCCGCACCATGAAAAAAACCTTTTGCATTACCGTTCTGTTAACTGCAATGCTGATCAGCAGTAACAGTTTCTCACAGTTAAGTGTTTCCTGTTATTCCTCTTCCCTCCCGAAGATCGGACTGGGTTACAATTTTACCGACCGCTGGTGGACCGAATTAAGGCTCTACAGCAACACCATGCTGGAAGATATCTCACCGGAACTGGTCGTATGCTTTAACATGATAAAGAAAGACAGGCATGACATTTACATCGGTGCCGGGGCAACGGTAAACCTGTTCAATGGTCCCGTGATGCCGGTCGGCGTCCGGTTCACTCCCTTTGAAAAGCTTGGCCGGTTCTCCCTGCATATCGAATTTGAACCCATGCTGGATATCGAAAACGACATTATTCTGCAGGGATCATGGGGACTGCGTTATAAATTCGGGGAAAAAGGCTAAAGCCTTGCATTCTTTGTCCGGTAGCCGGGATCCCTTATCAAAATTCCGGTTATCATACTTTCGAAATCAGTAACAATTACACTACATTTAGCAGGACAAATAAATTGTTCCTTATGTCAATAATGCGGAAAGCAAGGGGTTTCATCACGCTAATAATTGTCATCATCCCGATGGGCGATGCTTTCACGAGGGAAAAAGACAGGTGCCTGACAGCCTCGGGGGGAATATCCCTGGTTAACATGCAGGACAGGTATTTTTCCGCCCTGCCTTACCGGGGTGTTGCAGGTTTGGTATCTCTTGGTTTTAAAACGGAAACAGCTTCCTACTGGGATGACCTGTCGCTGTATTTCCGCAACGGCAAAATGGCTATGGATATCCCCTCAGTTAATACGCATGTGAAAACCACCTTTACGGGAGGCAACATCCACTATTCCCATGTAAGAAAGTTAAAAACCGGCCTTCCAGCCAGGCATTTTTTCCTGGCGGGGGGAAATTTCAATTCCTCCGCCTGTTTTTACAAGCGCAGTCATTATGGCGATAATTACCATTATGTTTATCAGAGTTCAATAGGGCCCTCAATTGCGTTCCATTACGCCCTGACTGAAAACGGGCTGTTACAGTTCTGCGGCCGGGCAGACTTCTCCCTGGCGGGTTATGTCATTACGCCGTCTTATGGCTCTGTAATGCCTGAAAATATACTTGACAAAGCGCTTTCGGAAGTCAGCGGATGGGATTATGTAACGGGAGGAAAGATAATGACGCTGAATAAATTTCAGCGGGCAAACTGCAGTGTCGGCTTATCCTGCGGAATATTCCGCAGATTTTCCGTTTTGCTGGGTTATAGCTGGGATTTTATTCACCTGAATCGTGAAGACGATCTTTTTCAGGCTGTCCATAATATGCATCTGTCTTTAATTTACCATTGAATGCAACGTATTAAAATAATATATGGTTTCTTTCTGTTGCTGCCTTTCGTGATCTCCTGCGAAAAGATATTTATGGAAGAAAGTGCGAAAAGCGATCCTTTATCGGTTTTTGAAGGTTGCTGGAAAGAGCTGGATGAGCATTATGCTTATTTTAACCTTAAGGGCATCCGTTGGGATGCGGTTTATGAAGCATACAAACCCATGGTATATAAGGACATGCCAGATCAGGAGCTTTGGGATGTCCTGTGCGCCATGTTATGCGAACTGAAAGACGGACACGTGAATCTTATCAACGGAGAAACCTGGTCACACTGGTCGCAATGTGACAGTTCCCCGGTCTATCCTGAAAATTTTGACTTCCGCAATATATACAGCCATTACCTGCAGGATACCTTGAGATACGCAGGGCCCCTGATTTACGGCATTTTTGATTCCATTGGCTATATCTATTATACAGCCTTTACACAAGACATTTCAGATGAAAACATCGATTACCTTATCGGTCGGTTCAAGGACCTGAAAGGGATCATCATTGACATTCGCAACAACGGAGGGGGTGACAGTGAAAATATACACCAAATCCAAAGCAGGCTGGTCACCCAAAAAACGCTGGTGGAAAAAATATATTACAAAACCGGGCCTGGCCATGATGATTTTTCGGAACCTCAGGAGGTCTATGTCATTGCGGAAGGAAAAAACAGGTTCACCGGTCCCGTTGCTGTTTTAACAAACCGGTATTGCTTTAGTTCAGCCAATATGTTTGCCTCCCGCATGTCGGTTTTGCCTAATGTAATCCTCATTGGCGACACAACAGCCGGCGGCGGAGGAAAGCCGCGCTTCTTTGACCTGCCGAACGGATGGGCCGTACGGTATTCCTCAAATTTTGCCCTCCGGCCCGACGGATTGAATATTGAAAACGGTGTGCCTCCCGGTTCCCGTGTTATGCTTTCGTCAAAGGATAAGATGGCAGGCCGCGATACCCTGATCGAATCGGCAATATTGTGGATCCTATCACAGCAACCGTAACCCAATCGTGCCAACCATGATAGCCTATTGTGGCCTGAAATGCGACAGCTGCCGGATACTCCTGGCAACCCTTGAAAAAGACGGGTCAAAGCAGCAGCTAATGAGAACGGATATTGTTAAAATCTGTAACGAGCAATACGGGATGAAAGTATCGCTTGATGACATAACAGATTGCGACGGTTGCAGGGCTCCTGATGAAAGGGTCTTTTCAGGTTGCCGTTCCTGCGATATCCGGGCATGCGCCCGGGAAAGAAACCTGGAAACTTGTGCGGTATGCGTTGACTTTTTCTGCCCGAAACTTGACAGGATCTTCCGGGAAGATCCCCAGTCAAAAGTTAGACTTGAGGAAATCAGGCAGTCCAAAGCATGAATATTTTCTGCTGATTCTTCATTTTAGTCTGAAAGAAAATCGTTATCATTGTCTTCAGCAGAAAACCTCAATCCTGTGATCCCCTTACGTGACAACATACCTTCCAAAAGCTTTCCGGTCGTTAACTGGTTCCTGATCGCGGTCAATGCAGGTATTTTTCTTTTCGAGGTCTTTTTTCTGAACCAACAGCAGGCGGAGGCCATGATCTATAAATACGGCCTGATCCCCGACCAGGTGAGACTGGGCGGACTTACCTCCCTGCAGGAAATCAGGATCACCGTATTGCGGCCCTTCTTCACCAATATGTTCCTCCACGGCGGCTGGGGCCATATCATTTCCAACATGTGGATATTGTTCATCTTTGGCGACAATGTAGAAGACCGGATGGGCAAAATAGGTTATTTCATGTTTTACATCCTGTGCGGACTCATCGCCGGCTTTACCCATTTCATCCTGCACCGGCACTCCGGAGTCCCCGCCATAGGTGCATCCGGAGCCATCTCGGGCGTTATGGCCGCCTATATGCTCATGTTCCCCAAAAGCAACATCCTTTCCTTTATACCCATATTTATCATACCCTTCTTCCTTCCAATCCCTGCCCTGATCTATATCGGCCTGTGGTTTGTGGGCCAGCTGGTCAGCGGGGCCAGCTCGCTGATGCTATCCGCCAGCGCCACGGGTATTGCCTTCTGGGCCCATATCGGGGGATTCGTCGGAGGGATTGTGACATACCGTATATTCAAACTGAGAGGGAGTTAGGGGGAACGGTAACCGGTAACCGGAACAGTGAAAAGTGAATAACGAAACCTGCCTGGCCGGCAGGCAGGAGTGAAAAGTGTCCGCTATTGTCTTTCTTCTAACTTTTAACTTCTATCTTCTAACTTCTATCATCTAACTTCTTCTTTTTGGCACAACTATTGTCGTTAGGATATTCTCAATTACTGGGTCATGAAAGTTGACGAATTAAACCGTGTTTACAACCAGATTACCGGTTCCATTGCAGCCAAAAAGCTGAAAGATGCTTTCGACTCCCTTGCGCTGCTGGCTAACCGTTGCGAGAACCGTGACCTGAAAAACCAATTGGACAATCACCTTGAAACCTACCGGAATATCCTCAAATACTCCTTCGAGCTGAAGGATGATCCTGAAAAAGAACAGGTGTACAACAGGCTGCTGAAGGCATTGACCGAACTGGCCGATGACATCAAAGAGGACCTGATCGTCAGCAATAATCTGTTAAGCTATAGCAGCCTGAAGAAGAAAATACAGCAGGAAGCCGTTTTAACGGAGCATGCCGTGAATGAATATCTCCGGCAACTGCATGCCGAAAAAGAAAGGGCGGAACTGCTGGAAGAATCCGGCAGCCAAAGCATGTCTGCCGGCCTTGCAACCGACAGGAAAACCATAACAGACCTTTTCAGGCTTATATGGCTAACCGATAAATTCCAGGATACCGGGATCAGGCTGGTTTCAGGAATATCTTCCTCGCCGTCATTCCCCTGGTATGACAAATGTGTGGTCGTAAGTGCCCTTACCCTCTCCCTTTTGCGCCATTTTGACAGTCAGAAGATCAGCCTGCTGTTCGACTTCTATGAGGCATCGGAAAGCCAGGTGTGGCAGCGGGCGCTGACGGGATTGTTAACCGGATTGTTAACCTATGACCAGCGCATCAACTATTACCCCGAGATCCTGCAACGCCTGAAGGCCAGGCAGGGTGACAGGCAGATCGAAAAGAACACCGAGATGGTGATGATCCAGTTCATCAAAGCACAGGAAACGGAGAAGATCACCAAACGCATCCAGGAGGAGATCCTGCCCGAGATGATGAAAATGAGGTCAAAACTCGAGGACAAGCTGGACCTCGAAGGACTGGCATCGGCAGAAAACAGGGAGGAGAAGAACCCTGAATGGGAGACATTTTTTAAAGACTCCCCGGATGTATATCATAAGATTGAAGAATTCTCAACCCTGCAGATGGAAGGAGCCGATGTTTTCCTCGGCGCCTTTGCATACCTGAAACGGTTTGACTTTTTCAGCGAGATCAGCAACTGGTTCCTTCCTTTTTACAGTGAGAACGAAAATGTAAAAGAAGCCCTGAGCCAGGTAAAGGAAGGTTTCGACAGCCGGCAGTTCGCCGAAGGCATCGAGCGCACCCACTTCCTGTGCAATTCCGATAAATACTCGTTCTGCCTTAACGTGAAACACATGCCTCCCTTCCAGAAATCAACCGTCATTGAACTTTTCAATATGGAACTGAAAGCCATGAACGAAATGGTGAGCGATGATGAAAAGGTCAATGCCGCCATGCGCGATAAGGCTTTGTTCACCCAGTATTTCCAGGATCTCTACCGCTTTCATAAACTGTATCCCCAAAAAGCGGAGTTCACGGATATCTTTGCCCTGCCGCTGCAGATCATGGATTCGCAGTTCTTCAGCACCCTCATCGACAATCCGC
>CAYMJH010000221.1:0-6318 GCA_964390385.1 uncultured Bacteroidales bacterium
GGCCTCACAATCAATGGCAATATCAATAGCTTTATTGCCTTCTATACGCTTTGCTGTTTTGGGATCAAGTTCTACAAGGCGAATGAAACCAAAATAGGTTCCATAACAACACCATAAACGGCCATCGTTTGGATCCAGCAGAAGTCCGGGGTCTATTGCATCATTGTCTTCTATTCCGTCGGATTGAGCAACCAGGATAGCTTCGGTAAATTTAAAATCAGGAGATTTCGGATCAAGCGTTTTATTCCACATGGTAAGTATTTTCCCGTTATGTCCGCCACCCAGGCCGCCACCTGTTGCACCGTAGACGATAAGGTAGCGATCGCCTATTTTTATTGCATCCGGAGCGGCACCTCGACCGGGTCTTTCAGCACCGCTGTTCCATGTCCAACCGTCTTCGGATATTAATCCGCCGCCACCTGTGCCGAACGTGTAATACTTTCCTTCGCATTCCATTATAGTAGAAGGATCATGGATAAATGGCTTTCCGACTTGTGCTATCATTGTCCCGGTTAACAGCACTGATAACAGGGATGTTACACCATATTTTTTATTGCTGATTTTCATAATTCCAATTTCTATATAATTGATTTCTTAAATAGTATGATTAACTGATTTTATTCGCAGCTGATAGTGATGTTTTTTATCGGCTCTCCTTTTTCATCGAGGAAGCGGACACAGAAATCACTCATTCCGGGACCATTGATTATGACTCCCCGTATGATGTTCTTTCCTTTGTTAAGTGTCAAACGGGTTGAAACACCATCATCCATTACCATGCGCCTGTCTCCGGAAAGCAGCAAGGCTTCCTTCCCATTTAACCACCACATGGATGCTGAATTTGACCCTACGGCCATTCTTACATTTTGCATTTCCTGCGGGCAATTAACAACGGTTACAGCCCAAAAAAGCACACCATATACTGGTTTATTCAATCCATAAGCGAAACGGAATAGCTTAACATTGAAATTCTTACTATCCAATGCATGCCAGGTTAGTTCTTTGTCTGCCACTTTTACCTTTTCACCATCTTTTGGAAGAATAGTAAACTGGTTCGGGAAATACAGGGTATCAAAAGCTTTCCTCAGGTAGCTGTCTGTAAAAACAGTATTGCTGCGGTTTGGTTTGCTAATGGGCTCCAGGAGTAACCAGCGTTGAATGAATCCTTCAGCATCAGGGGTCATTTTTAATTTGGTGGCCGGAGTGAAGTATTGTGCGATACTTCGTACAGTATCCTTTTCTGTGGGATCTTCCATTCTAGGCCTTGAAGGTGCGGGTTGTGCCTGCAATCCTAGTCCTGCCAGCATTACAGAACTCACCGCTAATAATAGTGTTTTGCTTTTAATGTTCATAACAGAGTTTTAAAGTGTTGTATGTTATTTTTATTCTTTCGTAAAAGTGAATTGTCCGCCGCCTTGTTTTAGTATCATCGTTTTTTCTGCCGGATAGAATTCTACAACAATGCCTGCCGGGTCAAACCTAAACTTATCTTTTTCTGCTGCTTCGAGTGGAAAAGCTGATTGTCCTGTTGCCTGTGCGATTAAAGTTTTTTTATCTTTTGTAATGGTGATTTTCAACGATATGTCTTTGGAAGAATAAACACCCAGGTACCCTTCCATCTCTTCTGATGTTACACTGTAGCTTGAAAACTCCGGAATATCATATGTTTTATTGTAAACCGCGCTCAACACGGCAATGGAGATATTATTGTTGTTGAAGTTCGTTCCGTTTGAAGTTAAAGCGTAAGAAATGTTTCCGTCAGGGAAATATGAAAGCAAGGAACTGAAACCGTCAATACCGCCTGCATGTCCGTAACCTGTTTTGTCGTAGAAGGGAAATTGAAACAATCCAATTCCATAATTGTCTTTAATGGTTTTCATGATTTCAAGACTTTCTGATTTTAGGAGTTTCCCGCCAAACAAGGCATCGCTGAATTTCACCAAATCACTGGGTGAGGAAACAATACCACCTGCACCCAGCGGGATAGACATGTCTGTTTCGGGTTCAGCCTTCCAGGTGCTTAAAAAGCTGTATGATTTACATTCATTTTTATCAGGATTGATTTTTCCCCCATAATAAGTGTTGGCCAATCCGACAGGTTGAATAATATATTCCTGCAGCAAATCAGCATAGGATCTATGATAATTCTTTTCGAGGATATAGCTTAAAAGTACGAAATTTGAGTTGCTGTATGCTGCTTTACTGTCTGGCTCAAAATCACTTCCGGCTTTTACAAAAACTTCCACCATTTCTTTTTCTGTCCTGGGCTTTGTGTTCCAGGTAAGATAGTCTTCGTCGTCTGTAAAATTGTGTATTCCGCTTCGGTGGCTGAGCAACTGCTTAATGGTAATTTTTTCGGCATTTTTGATGGTGGGAAAATACGCTGCAATCGTTTGGTTAAGGTCTATTTTTTTGTCTTCAACCGCTTTTAAAATCAACACTGTGGTAAATGTCTTTGATATGGAGCCAATTCTGTATTTGGAATTTTCATTTGCCTTAACATTGTTTTCCCTATCCGCAAAACCAACAGATTTTGAATAGACGAGGGCTCCATCTTTTGAAACGGCCACACTGCCCATAAACTTATTGTTTGCTTCCAGCGTGTTAAAGTAGTTATCCAGTTTGGTTTTGTCAAAGTTCTGGGCGAGTCCGGCCTGACTTAAAATCCCGATCAGCAATGTTAAAAAGAATGTTCTTTGCATTTAAATGGTTGTTTGTTGTTAAAGCATTCAGGTCGCAACTGATGTATAGGCTATATCGTCTGCTGGTGCATTAAACTTTGTTTCTCAACCAAATTATTTAAAATCATTGAAAGATATGTATTTGTCTCTTTACATAAGCCGGCATGATTGACAATTTCTGCTTCAGTCTGGATGAAATCATCCGGAATGAGTTCATGCCGGCAGTTTGTTATCATTTCTTTTAATGTTTCCGGTGTTGATTCAAAATGGAATTGCAAGCCCAAAATTTTGTCCTCATATAAAAAGGCCTGATTTGTGCAAATATCAGTCTGGAATAGGTGGTTTGCACCTGCAGGAAGGTCAAAGGTATCTCCATGCCAGTGAAATGCATTTATACAAGCCGGAAAACCACCCAATAATTTGTGGTTCTTCACGCCATCGGTTAAGAAAACGGGAAACCATCCTATTTCCTTTTTCCTGTTGGGATATACTTTCGCGCCCAAAACATCAGCTAAAATCTGTGCGCCAAGACAAATACCGATGATAATTTTGCCGGCATCAATGGCGGATTTTATAAACTCTTTTTCCGCAACTAACCAGGGGTTTTTAACTTCGTCATAAACACTCATGGGTCCACCCATTATAATAAGCCAGTCAAATTCAGACAGAGCCGGAAATGCTATGGTTTCAAATATTTTTATTGCCGATATTTTATGATGGTTAGCCATAGCCCAGGTTTCAATATAGCCGGGCCCTTCAAAGGATACGTGCTGTATGTATTGTATGCGCAATGATTTCATATAAAACTTTGGTTCATGCTGGAGTCACCTGATTAACACTATTCCATGATAATTTTACGGTTAAGCGTTGTCTCATTGCCGGTAAGTCTTGCAATGTACATTCCCTTTTCAAGACTGATCTTTTCCGTGCCGTTGAAGGGTTTTTTAAACACCAGTTTGCCGTCGATTTTAAAAACCTCAATTGCATTAAAGTCTGCATCGCCTTCAATGCTTATGGCCCCTTTTGAAGGATTGGGATAGATCTTAACCTTAAAAGTTTTATCCGGTTTCTGGGCGTTGTGAGCAGGACAGTTGTCCGCGGCAGCTCCCGGACCTGTCAGGTCTGTGCCTGCATTGGTGATCCAGATTTTATCCAGCCTGGCTCCATCCTCGCGATAGGCGATGGTGAGCGTATGGCTGCCGGCAGTTAGGTTGTAGGTGTTGGGGAAATGTGTCCATATCCAGGAAGAAGAGCCTGCAATGCCATTCCACATGGCGAAAGATCCATTGTCCATCCTGAGCCAGAATGAGTCGTCGTTTGCATTCGGGCAGATCACCCTCGTGTACACCGTGTATGTGCCGGCAATTTCCACGTCGAAGGTAAAGGTCAGATGTCCTGCAGCGCTGGTTGGGGCAGCATCGGTGCTGTTATTCCCCGGCTTTACCGTAACATAGGCGCCATGTGAGGCATTGTTGTCGGACACAACATTCCAAAGTGAGCCAACGGTTCCGCATTCGGCCTCCAGCCAGATCCCCGAACCGGCAGTGACAGCAACATGGATTACGGTCGATTTTTCATCACCGAGTGAACCCCGGTAACTGGCCGTGATATCTACCTCGCCTTCACTGATCCCGGTTATAATCCCGTTGGCAAGGGTGGCAATGTCAGGATTGGGATTATCATAGGAAGCTTTTAGGGTGACATCTTCCACATGCCCGTCCCCGAATTCCGCTGTGACGATGATGGGCGTTGTACTGCCTGCATACAGCCGGATATCGCTGTTACCGGCATAGAGCTTAGCCACGGTCAATTCGCCTTTCAGGTCTTTAACGACCAGCAAAACGCTGTCTTTGCTACCGTTAAAACTGGTTGTAACCATTACGGTATCGTAGGCAAGGCCCTTAACAATGCTGCCGGTAATGCTGATGATGTTCTCAGGCCCGAAACCGAAGGTGGCGGAAGGGGTGACATCTGCATCGGTGCCGTCGGAATAAACGGCCGTTACCCTGATGGTGGTGCTGTCGTATCCGGGAACGGTATCGATCTTGTACTCATCAACCGAAACATTGACAGCCAGGAGATCGGATGATGCGGTTTTTTCAGTAAAGGTCCAGTAATCGAAGCAGAAAAGGTTTTCACCCTCTTCACCCCTGTATACAAAATACACATCGTGAACACCGGTCGCCCCGGTAACCGCTATGGTTTCGGTTTTCCATACATCAAATCCCCCGGTATAGGAAACCGGAACGGTGCCAATGAGGGTTCCGCCGGCGGCATCGAGGCGCACTTCGATCGATCCGCCCTTTATTGACCCGTATTTCATGTCACAGGATACGCTGGCGGTAAAAGCCGCAGCTCCGCCGGCTCCGAAGTCGACCCCGCGGACTTTTGTCCAGTCACCGTCTTCAATATTGATCAATTGCATACCTCCCTGGTTGCATGCACCGGTATAAATACCATACTGGTCATCCATGGTTTCGGCTTCCACCCGTTCGTAAGGATTGACATACCCAAGCTGGGGCAAACCGTCCAATGTATTTACCATGGTGGCTATCGAACCATCGGGTCTATGGTAAATGCTGTCAAGGCAGAGGTTGCGTTTATAGACGGGTGGTATGCCGGCCTTTCTTGCCACATAACGGTTGTGATAGGCCTGAAGCCAGATCCCCTTGAACTCGAAAATCGCCTGGTGGTTATTGTTGTTGTTTTCGGGAGGTTGTGGCGACACTATGCCACCGTATGTGAAGCCCGTGGCAGGATTATCGCTGGTCATATAATCGATGCGCATCCCGTTGGCGGGATTGGTGGAATAGGAAAAATAATAAGTGCCGTTGTGCTTGTGCATCCAGGAAGCCTCAAAAAAATAGGGAACATGGAATTTTGTGGCCGCACCGCCGAGGCTGATCATGTCTTCGTTCAGCCGGATAACGCGCAGGTTATCTTCCCCGTTCCCTCCAAAATACATATAGGCCTGTCCGTCGTCGTCCACGAAGGTCATAGGGTCAAACACCCACATATTATCGGCAGGAAGAACACCCGGGGTATTGATATTCACCAGGTTTCCGCCGACGGGATCGGTAAACGGGCCCAGGGGGTTGTCGGCAGTGACCACACCAATGTTGCTGCCGCCGTTGCCGAAGTAAAGGTAAAAGGTACCGTTTCGCTCCACAATCGATGGGGCCCAGCTGCGTGAGGCCCAGGCAGCGTCGCGGGGAACCCTGAAAACAACGCCATGGTCGGTCCAGTTTTTCAGGTCGCTGGTCGAAATACATACAAGCGATGCCATTTGATACCCGCCCTCGTCAGTACCCGGATTCTCATCGTCGTTTGAGCAATAGAGATACACGCGTCCGTTGTAAACCAGCGAGGCCGGGTCTGCCAGGTACCGGTGCGATACAATGGGGTAATCCGCAAAAGCAGAGGTTGTGCATCCGATAAGGATCAGGGTTGCCAGCAATCTGATCGCCGTTTTCATTGTTCTCATTTTTGAGTCGCCTTAAGATATAGTTCTATAAAAAGTTACTATCTTCAAATATAAGAAAACACGGTGTAATATAATTTCATTTTTGTTGCAAATAGTATAATATATTGGTCAATTATGATGGATGCCGAAGAGGATAACCGGGCAAAGTCCAAT
>CAYMJH010000222.1:0-3471 GCA_964390385.1 uncultured Bacteroidales bacterium
TTCGTCAACGCGTTCGCCCATCTCTGAAATCCGAATGCATTGGCGTTCTTCAGCTGTTGGTTAATGGCTGTGATTTCTTCCTCTTTTCTTTTGTTGTCGGTAAAATCATGTAGAACTAAAATTTTTCCCGATGGCCTTCCCGATTTGTTAAAGATCGTTTTCTTGGTAATCTCGTAATAATGCCCGGGCAGGATCACTTCATCCTTATCTTTGGAATCATCTTCCAGAAAGGCTGTGAACCGGGCATTATCCTTAAAGCATTCCTGGATGGCAATACCATCGACCGATACTATACCCTGTTGATTCAGCATTATATAGGCTGCACGGTTGCAATCAACCAAAAGATTTGCATCGTCCAGCACAATGACTCCGTCATTGATGTTTTCCATCACGATATTCCGCGCGACAGGCCTTAATTTCAAAAGCTTATGCTTGGATATGGCGAAGTAGAATAGAATGGTCATGATCGTGAGCGCTATCGGGGTAAGATCCAGTCCACCCAGGTAATCACTGTTCAGCGAGTAAACAAAATTGGCCAGCAAAGGCACCAGAGAGGAAAACATCAATAAGCGGACCTGCAGGTTATAGCGCTTGGGGAACAGATACAATCCCCTGATCAGGTAAAATATGCCCAGGGTAACAAGGGCATACGAATAATATACCAGGACATAAAACCACCATCCATGCTTGAAATGGGCTATGGTTCCGTAAGGCGTTTGGTTCAGGAGAACATCCTTCCATATGAAACTGCGCCATTCAGGGATCCAGACAAACAACAGGGACACCAGGGGGATTATGAAAAGCAGCGAAAAGGGCAAACTTCGTAAGGTGTTGCTGATGTGCGTGTACTGATAGATAAACAGGAAGAAAAAAACAGGGGTGAACACCATGCCCGGATAGGTTATGGCCACCCAGATAACATGTTCGTGCAGGGTATTGCTGAGGCTTTCAAACATGGCGGCTATATCCCACCAGGCAACAGAGAAAAACAGCAAAGACAGGGTGATCTGGTAATCTGATTGCCGGTACCTGAATACATATACTCCCAGTATTAAGGCAATAACACCGCTGATCAGACTGAAAAATGCAAAGATATCAATCCAGGGCATTATGGTTGAATTATGGTGATATGATGCAATTCCTTCTGCGGAAGATGTCCTTTCCTCTCAAATATAATAAAAAATTGGGAATAGTTAGCAACCGGTCATGAACAAATTAGCGTTCTGTTGTCTGGTTGAACTTTACACCGCAATTTTTGTTTCTTCAGAAAAGAAAAGAATGAAAGCGAAAATCTTTTTTCTTTTTCTGATCGTTTCTTATCTTCACGGTTCGTGTTTTAAGGGCAATGCAAAAGGCGAACAGCAGGAAAAGAATCTGACTATGAAAGTTCATACAGAAACGGCTACTTTTGGAGCAGGTTGTTATTGGTGCGTGGAAGCTATCTTTCAGCGGCTCATTGGCGTGATTGCGGTGGAATCAGGTTTCTCCGGGGGCCATGTCAGGAATCCTACCTATAAGGAAGTCTGCACCGGCACAACGGGTCATGCTGAGGTATGCAATATTATTTTTGATCCATCGGTGATCTCCTATGTTGAACTGCTGGAGGTATTCTGGAAAACGCATGATCCCACCACCCTGAACCGGCAGGGAAATGATATGGGAACACAGTACCGGTCGGCCATCTTTTTTCACAATGAGCAGCAGCATCAGCTGGCGCTGGAGATGAAGGAAAAACTTGAGAAAGCGAAAATATGGGCCGATCCTATCGTGACCGAGATCGTTGCGTTTGAAGTCTTCTACAGGGCAGAGGATTTTCACCAGGATTATTATCATGAGAATGCATCGCAGCCATACTGCAGGTTCGTTATTACGCCCAAGGTTGAAAAATTTGAAAAGATCTTTAAGGAGAAGATCAGTCCATCCTATTCAAAAGATTAAGGATTGTTTGTCACAATATTTAACAGGCCTTCCTATATTTGATCCCTTACACCTTAATCCTCCGGAATGAAGAAGTTGTTTTCCTTTTTCTCCTCTTCCTGGCTTATGGCGGTGATCATGGTCGTATTTTTTGCAGCGGTCGCTGCTGCCACCTTTATCGAAAATGATTTTGGTTCTTCAGCCGCCCGTTCGATGGTATATGATGCCGCGTGGTTCAATGTTTTACTGTTTACCGGCCTGGTTAACCTGCTGGCTGTAATGATCAGAACAAGGCTTTACCGGAAGGAAAAACTCACCTTGTTCCTGTTTCATATGGCCTTTGCCTTGATACTGACCGGGGCAGGAATAACCCGGTTTACCGGTTATGAAGGTACCATGACCCTGCGGGAAGGAAAAACTTCAGCAGGATTTCTGCAGAGCGGGGACTGTCTTGTTCTTTCCGCCAGGGAAGGGGATCAGTTGATTTCAGCTTCAAAGCCTTTTGATCCTTTCAGCGGCCGCTTCACCCTAAAGCTCGGCCGGAAGCAACAGGCCATTGAAATGAAACTGCTGCAATATATACCCAGGGCTTTACCGACGCTTGAATCCAGTCCCGGAGGCTATCCGGCGGCTGAAATTCTGGTCTCCTATCGGGAAAGCCGGGAAAAATTCCTGCTGAAAAGGGGAGAGACAATGACTGCAGGTTCGCTCCGGTTTTCCTTTGAAGCAGGTGCAGGTGCACTTCAGGATGCGGATGTGTTGATCCTCTGCAGAGGGAATCAGTTGTATTTCAGAGCAGGGACCGTTGCAGAGCATACCGCCATGACGGATCAGTCTTCGGAGCAATTGCCTGCCGACAGCCTGCACCTATTTATGCCCCGGCATCTTTACGTCATAAACGGTAATGCCATTGTGCTGACCGGTTTCATGCCGGAATCCAGGATCATTGCCGTCAGCGATGATATGCAGGATGGCAGTTCCGTGAGGGAGGCCGTCCGGGTAAGACTTTTGAACGGCGATTCATACCGGGATGTACTGGTATGGAAAAGTACGGACGGATTATCCGGAAAAGAAAACATCAGGATTGGGGACAGGGAGGTACAGCTGTCTTTCGGACCCAGGCTTGTGAAGCTTCCTTTTTCGTTAACTCTTACCGATTTCCGCCTGGAAAGATACCCGGGTTCGAAAAGTCCGTCATGGTATGAAAGCAGGGTCATACTGAAGGACAGTGCGAAAGGTGTCAGTGAACCGAGGCGGATATTCATGAACAATGTATTGAAATACAGGGGATTCAGATTTTACCAGTCCTCCTATGATGCAGATGAGAAGGGGACCGTTCTGTCGGTTAACCACGATCGGGTGGGCACCGTGGTTACCTATGCCGGGTACCTGCTGATGATGCTGGGCATGATATTGAGCCTGCTGAACAGAAACAGCCGTTTCAGGCAACTGGCAAGGGAAACAGGCAATATTAGCCGGACTTTGACAGGATTTGTTGTCATAATGGTTTTTTCGATTTTTCCGCTTGCCGGTTATTCGCAACCACCGGGCGAT
>CAYMJH010000222.1:3481-6279 GCA_964390385.1 uncultured Bacteroidales bacterium
GGGTATGGTTCCTGTTGATGCCGCGCATGCCGAAGCTTTTGGCATGCTGCTGATACAGGATATCGATGGCCGCATTGAACCGCTGAACACCATGAGTTCACAATTGTTGCGCAAGCTATGCCGGAAGGAACTGTATAAAGGCATGAAAGCCGACCAGGTTTTGCTCGGAATGATCATAGATCCGGGCGCATGGCAGCATGAGCCGGTTATCCGGTCGCGTCATCCGCAGGTCGGGGAAATCATGGGAAGCAGCGAAACATACCATACTTTTGCCTCTTTCTTTGATGATAAGGCCGGTTACAGGCTGAGGGCATGGGTCGAGAATGCCTACCGAAAAAAACCTGCATACCGCAGCAAGCTCGAAAATGAGATCATCCGTCTCGATGAGCGGGTCAACATAGCCTACCTTGTGTTAACAGGGGAGATCCTGAGAATTATCCCGAAGCCTGGCGACAGCACTTTTACCTGGTACCCTCCACATCGGGCAAATGAAATAACAGCCGGAACAGATTCACTTTTTATGCAGGGCATTTTTCAGCACTACACGGATGCATGCCGCAACAGTCTGGAGTCGGGAAACTGGCATGAACCGGATAGGCTGCTGCAGCAGCTGAAAGCATGCCAGTTCAAGGCCGGAAAACAGGTTATACCGCATGAACGGAAAATCAAGACAGAGATACTGATGAACCGGTTAAATCTGTTTGACAGGCTATCCGGCTATTATGGCATAATCGGCGTGATCCTCCTTGTCGGGCAGGTGGCCGGTATTTTTTTCGCAACGGCCAGAAGATTCATGCCGCCGTTATTGGCTGTGTCGACGGTCCTGTTCCTGTTTACCCTGCATACGGCAGGCCTTGCCCTGCGCTGGTATGTATCGGGTCACGCACCATGGAGCAACGGTTATGAAGCCCTGACCTATATTGCATGGGCGACGGTATTGGCGGGCCTTGTTTTTGCTCGCCAGTCGGGCATCACGCTCAGCACAACCGCCATACTGGCCTCGCTGACCCTGCACATCGCCCACCTGAGCTGGATGGATCCCCAGGTTACCAGCCTGGTGCCTGTGCTGAAATCACACTGGCTGGTCATCCATGTAGCCACCATTACGGCCAGCTATGGTTTTCTTGCGCTGGGAGCCTTGCTGGCTTTCGTGAACCTCTCCGTGATGGCCTTGCGAAGCCGCCGCAACCTCGAGTATATTGAACCCTCGGTTAAGCAGATGACGGCCATCATTGAAATGTCGCTCATAATAGGTCTTTACCTCCTGACTACAGGGACCTTCCTGGGAGCCGTATGGGCCAATGAATCATGGGGCCGTTACTGGGGCTGGGATCCAAAAGAAACCTGGGCACTGGCAACGGTAATAGTGTATGCCTTCATTTTACACATGAGGCAGGTACCCGGACTCCACGGACTATTCAGTTTCAACCTGGCTGCACTGCTGGGTTTGAGTTCTGTAATCATGACCTATTTCGGAGTCAATTACTATCTTTCCGGCCTGCATTCCTATGCAAAAGGCGATCCTTTGCCGGTACCTGCCTTTGTCTATTATACCCTGGGAATCATTGTCCTTGTCGCACTGGCCGCTTATCTGAGCCAGCGCAGGATTGACCGGGAGAAATCGCAGGAGAGTCCGAAGCCCCCCGGACGACAGAGAACATAACACCATTCGTGGGTCATTTTGGGGTGCTTTCTTTGACAGATTTTCAAACTTTTGTACATTTAGTGATTGTTTTCAATGCAGCAGGGACAGTATCATTAATTAACCAAAAATATTGAATATGAACATTATTGAAAGAGCTCAAAAAATCATCCTGAAACCAAAAGAGGAATGGTCAGTGATTGACCAGGAAACAACTCCGGTTCAGGAATTGGTGACACGGTATCTTATGCCTTTGGCCCTGATCGCTGCCATCGCCAGTTTTATCGGTTATGGCTTTATTGCCAAATTCCATGGTTTCGGACTGGGCATTAAATTCGGGATTGTTAATTTTATTGTTTATGTAGCGGGCGCTTTGATTTCTGCTTGGATCATTGATTCCCTTGCCCCGTCTTTCGGATCAATCAAAGATTTCAGGAAAGCCATGCAACTGGTTACTTACTCTTACACCCCCATGATGGTAGCGGCCGTGATTATGATATTTCCCTCCTTGTCATGGATCATGATGCTAGCCGGTCTTTATTCCCTCTATTTGCTATACATCGGATTCAAACCCATGATGAAAACACCTGATGACAAGGTTGCCATCTATTTCATCGTCAGCCTGGTGGTAATGGTTGTGGTTTTTCTTGTGCTCTCCCAGGTACTCGGGCGCATCCTGGTAGGCAATGTGCTTGTCTGAAAAAGCTTTTATTGACTGTGCCGGGGCGTGATAAACAAATCGATACCTTGTGATTAAGCTATTATTTATCATGGCCGGCGGAGCCCTGGGTTCAGCCTCACGCTACTGGCTTAGTGGACTGGCTCAGCGGTTGGCCGCAGGGACCTTTCCTGTCGGCACCCTGGTGGTGAACACTGTCGGTTCTTTACTGGCCGGTGCCTTATGGGGGATAGCAGAATATTTTGAATTACCGCCCGTTTTCAGGCTTTTTGCCTTCATTGGTTTTTTGGGGGGATTTACGACTTTTTCGACTTATACCCTCGAGACCATGAACCTTTTGAGGGCACAGCGGTATTTCGATGCCGGCATCAGCATGCTGCTCAACAATGCACTGGGCATGCTGCTGGTAATAACAGGCTTTATAGGTTCACGCTTCCTCATTAACTTTATACAACATAAACCATGAAATTGTCGGGT
>CAYMJH010000223.1:0-6255 GCA_964390385.1 uncultured Bacteroidales bacterium
TTTCTTTTACCACCAATGCCTTGTCACTGGCCAGTATAACCACCGGTGTGGTAACGAATATTTCATACACAACGGTTACCTGCGGCGGAAATGTCACCAGTGATAATGGTTATCCTGTGTCCGGCAGGGGCTTATGCTGGTCGACGGCCACGGCACCCACAACAGACAATGCAAAGTATTCCGAATCAGGCAGTGTCGGTTCGTTTACGGCAACGGTGACAGGCTTGAATCCTTCCACCACCTATTATATACGTGCCTACGCGATAAATGAGGCAGGCACGGTATACGGCAATGAATACAGTTTCACCACCCTGGCCAATACGGCCCCTGTGCTGACGACAAAGGCCATCACCGGGATATCATCGTATATCGCCAGTTCGGGCGGAAATATCACCAGCGACGGTGGTTCAGCCATTACAGCCAAAGGGGTATGCTGGAGTGTAAATACAGCGCCCACCCTGGCTGACAATAAGACCAGTGACGGCACAGGCAGTGTCAGTTATAACAGCAACATTACTGGATTGAGCCCGCTTTCGCTTTATTATGTCCGTGCCTATGCCATCAATGCGGTGGACACCAGCTATGGCAATGAGCTCAGCTTTACATCAACCGACCTGGTATATCCTCCGTCTTCCACAGCGCCCATAGTGGCTACCGCGGCATCCACGCTTTCCGGCAGTTCAACGGCGACAAGCGGTGGCTATGTTAGTGCCGACGGCGGGTCTGCGATACTGTTGCGCGGGGTTTGCTGGAGTACCACTGTCAATCCTACCCTTGCCAACAGCCATTCGGCCGATGGCGGCGGCCTCGGTTATTTTACGAGTACAGTTACAGGGCTCACGGGATGCAATACAGCACACTACATCCGTGCCTATGCATACAACAGCACCGATACGACATACGGTCCCCAGAATTCGGTAACGACAGGCAATCTGCCTTCGGGAGTGACGACTATCGTTACAAAGACATTGCCTGATTCCATTATCACGGGAGGCAACATACCCGATGACGGCGGATGCGCGATCACGCAAAAAGGTGTCTGCTGGAGCTTAACCGCAAACCCCACTATTTCCAATTCAAAGACCACGGATGGGGCAGGCAGCGGTGTTTTTGTATCCTATATTACCGGGCTTATCCCCAATGTCACCTATTATGTCAGGGCATATGCAACCAACAGCAAAGGAACAGTGTATGGAGATCAACAGGTAGTTACCACCTCCATACCTTCTTCCATATACCTGGGACAATCCTATGCCGGGGGTAAGGTGTTTTACATTGACGCCACCGGTGAGCATGGCCTGGTATGCACCCCGGTCAGTATCGGCAATTTCGTTTGGGGCTGCAATGGCACAAGCATCGCAACCTATAACGATTTCGGTACCGGAGAAATAAATACCGCAGCCATCCTGGCCTATTGTGCGGAAGCCAATATCGCAGCCAGAGCCTGTGATACATTGAATCTGAACGGATACAGCGACTGGTATCTGCCTGCCATTGATGAACTGAACCTGGTATACAACAATATCGGAAAGCACGGGGTCATTCTCAATGACAACTACTGGTCCAGCTCGCAATGCGGTGACGCATATGCCTATTATTCAAATACCGGTTACGGCAGATGCGGATGTACAGGTGGCTGGTTTTCTACCTGCTATGGTGGAAAAACCAATACTTTTGCCGTCCTGGCTATCCGGAAATTCTGATCATTCAGGCTAACCTGCAGGAACAACTAAAAGACGGGAATCACCTCCCGTCTTTTTTTTACTAGCACACCCGGTGTGAGACAGGTCCGGGATTATCAGACCCGGTCAGCAGGCGAACCGTTTTAATTCAACCGTGACAAGCAACTTTTTGACAGGATTATTCATCCATTACCTTGTATGTATAGTTCCAAAACCAAAAAGTTTTTGTTATGAAAATCCTGAATTATATTACCATCACTTTTTTATTATTGCAGGCAAACCTTGCGGGAATTGTTTCGCAGGAACCGGCAGACAACATGCAATTACTCGATCTGAAGCTTCAGCTGCTTGATTCAAAGCTTGAATTGCTCGATTCCAGAATCAAAAACTGGGAAGTGAAACCACAGGAACTGGACATCCGGCTGAGGGAAATAGATGATCGGATAAGGCAGATGGAGTTTGATCCTGCAGCATTGAACAGTCAGTTTATGCTGATCGATTCTTTACTAAGGGAATACAGGAATATGAATGCCGATATAAATAAACTCCTGGTTCCGTCCTACCGGGAGAGCAGCAGAGAAAGCGATTCCATGCCGAATCCGTCCCGGAAATACTGTATTGCATTGAATCCCGTTCGGATTGTTGAAGGCACACTGGAGGTGTTTGCTGAGCGCATAATCAATAAAAAGAATACAGTGGAAATATCAGGTATGGCTACCTATGCCAGTAAACAAGGCCTTTCGCGTGTTTACATGAGCAATCAGGATCTCTCATATTATAATGCTGCAATCAGCGCCTACGATAAATATGAAGGAGATAACATAGCCGGTTTTGGCCTTACCCTGTCGTGGAAAAACTATCTGATGCCGGCGATCAATCCCCGGTATGCTGCGTTAAAGGGATTGTATGCGGCACCGTATACCATGTACCGCAAAGTATGGATTGCAGGCATGGATATGGTGTATGATGAAGAGAATGACAACTGGGGCCCTGTTGAAATTACACAAAAGCTTAACATAATGGCCGGAGGCGTTATTCTTGGCTGGCAGTTTCATGTTTACCGTGTCGTTTCGGTTGACGTATTCGTCGGCGGAGTGATTCGCCTGTGTCATTATGACGGGGAAAGCGGTGTTACGAAATACAAGGGAATTGAAAACATCGATTACTCGGGCGTTTTACCCAGGGCGGGCATCAAGATCGGGATATTGAAATAAGCCCCGGTTTCACCGGGTTACAAATATCAGCAACCAAAAGAACAGGAAAACACTATAAAAAACGAGATAGTATTGTATTTTTGTACCGTTTTTATTTTTTTACCAAAACATGATAACAATGATCAAAAATTGCTTTTTCCTGTTGGCCATTTGTCTTTCCATGACCCTGAACATTTTTGCATCCGATCCCGAGACCTGGGCACAGGGATATTATGAAGCCCTGTTTACCTCGACTGTTCCGGTTATTGATGGTGCCGGTGATGAGCATTGCTGGGATTCCGCGGTTTGGAAACCCATCGACCAGCGGTGGATCGGACCGGCATACACCGCTGAGGATTTTTCCGGACGTTTTAAGGCATTGTGGACCGCTTCGCGGGTTTACGTACTGATTGAGATCGTGGATGATTCCTTGCGGCTGCAGGATCCCGGACTGGTAAATGTCTGCAGCAATATCTATAACTATGATTGTGTTGAAATATTCATTGATGAAAACAATTCCGATGATGTGAACTATTCCAATTCACACAAGGCATTTGCTTACCATATGGATACGTTGGGAAGTGTCTGTTATGCCAATGGTTCAGCCGGATGGGAAAGGCTGGATGATCACATCAATTATAAAATCACACGGGTTTCAGGCGATACATTCCAGTATGAATATGAGATAAAAATCTATGATGATTCTTTTGTCTATGGGGTGGAAAGCACACCGGTCACGTTAACGGAAGGCAAGCTGATGGGTTGGTCGATTGCATACAATGATAACGACATGGGAACCATGCGCCAGAATATGACCGGTTCAAAGTTTGTGCCCGGGAACACGGATAATGAAAGAAATGTAAGTTATTTTAACGCTTCGGTATTTGGTGATCTAAAGCTGGTCATGGAATACGGGGAGGTTTCATCGGTTGCGGATATAAACCATCCTTTTCATTGCAGTGTTATCAATACAGGGAGCGAGCTGATAGTTTCCCTGCAATATAAAAAACAAGAGAGCCTGCAGATACAATTGTTCGATGCGTCCGGCAGGGAATGCAGGAAAAGCATAGCTGGCATTTCAAGCGGTTATACAGAGCAATCCCTTAACATCAACGGCCTTCCGCGGGGATTGTACATATTAACCGTCACCGGCAAGGGCAGCCGCTACGATTATAAAGTAATGCTTTGATTTGTTCCGACGGGCCTTACAGTTCCCCTCTTGAGAGAGCCTGTCCCGATTTATCGGGAGGTTAGGGGTGTGTTAATATGACAGAATTTTATTAATTTTCCCTGTCATGATTTATTGTATCACAAAAAACAAATCCTATGGCATTCTTTGGACCCGCAAGCCGCTTTCATGAATTCAAAGATGATTTCTTTAAAGATACCGGAAAGCGCGCTGAAGAAGACATGGCGCTTTATGCCCAATATGTGGCGGCGCGGTTTGCCGACATAAATCACCGCCTGCTCAGCAACCTGAGCAATGAAATACAGGAATTACAGAAGGTGTTAAAAAAGGTTTGATAAACCCAGTCGAACCTATCTTAGGGTTTTATAACTTACAAAGACGAAAACTGTAAGCCCTCACCGGTGCATGACCTCTCGGGGTCAATGAACCTGGCAGCATAATATGCTCATAGAACGAAAAAAACTTAATTTTGTTCATCCGGCGAAACCCATTGAATTATTTCAATGGTAACTGTTTTTAGCTGATGTCTAACGTAAAACTTTCACCATGAAAAGACTTTTCCTTATTGCAATGTTTTTTGCCGCGACAAAACTGGTTGCACAGGAATACTATGTGCAGTTTGTTTTGAACGGATGGCAATCATTTATTGAGATTCCTGAGTATACTGTGCCTGAAGAAGCAACCCATTTTACCGCCATGGCCAAATATGCGGTAGGACCGGGTAACGGGGGCTTTGCCCTGGGGCAGATCAATATTTTCCTGAAGCTTGCGAATTCCGATTTTTCCGTTGAAATCGGCGCCAGGGGCAGCTCTTCATCCGCTGAATTTATCGAATATTCGGTGCCCATCGATACAACAGGAGTGGCAACCTCGCGATTTCAGGTCGCCGGCCAGGAAACAACGGGCTGGGGGGCATTGACAGGCGATACCTTGTGGGTAGGGGCCATTACCGTATACACCGATTTTGATGAAGAAGTCATTTTTGATCCGGCTACGCATGATCCTTCAACACTTCCGGCCGGCGTTACCATTGTCGAGATCGGAGAACCCAGCGCTGTTAGCGCCGGGACTGAACAGCAGATCACCCTGTATCCCAACCCGGCTAAATCTTCGGTGACCATTAAGGGTCTGCAGGAGATCACTGAAATCAACGTAATTAACACAACCGGCATGACGGTGATGACGGTCAGCAATACCAACGTGATAAACATTGAAAACCTGGCAGATGGAATGTATTTCATCCGGGTGCAAAACGGAGATGAGACCCTGACTTCAAAATTCATGAAGCAGTAAATTATAGGTGCTTATGCTGAAACAGAGAGGCCTCCTTCATCCGGGAGGCCTCTCTGTTTAAATCCTTAATCCGTATCCATGCTTATCCCAAACTGGCGCAAGCGCCTGCCTGTTAGGCAGACAGGTCCGCTTATGCCTTCTGTTTATATGTATGGTTTGGTTATGGATTCCACCGGTAATGCTTTCCTTTTTTATCGAGCCAGTTTTCGATACCGTACTGCCTGATCATGTCTAAATTATGTTCCATTCCGGGGTGAAAAGCCTTATGCCATGCCAGCTTTTCACATGTCTTATAGACTGCACATTCCCAGCATCCGGCCAGCCCTTTTTCAGTTACGCAACGACGCATCTCGCAATCCTTGTTACATCCGCATTCAGAAACCGGACCTTCGAAGCAGCTTGTTTCACATTGCAGTTTTTTCATGGCCGTCAAAAGATTCCTGAAGGATTCATAATGCTCAAGTTCCTTGATCCTGGCGGACTTGATTTTTGCATAATGCTCAAAGCCCATATTGTCAAGTAAAACTGCCAGCCTGCCGGCTAATTTATAAATCTCATGATGGGAGGGTATGCAGTCTTTGCAATATAATCCGCAGAATGCGGTATATATTCTGTTTTCACTCATGCTGTGTTTTGATAAAAAGATTTTCGGGATCGTATGCCACCTGGGCTGTTTTATACTTGCACAGCATTGCTCCGGCTGTGAAGGAAGAAAAATCATAAGGAACGGGAGTGCAGGTGCCATCCAGTATGCTCCTCACGCAGGCTATTTGTTCACTGATGAATGTCTTTTCCAGCGGCGTATTGTGGCCTGGCATGATGATATCGTATTCATCCATTCGCTTTTCAACCTTTTGCAGGCTTTTCAGGTACACTTCCAGGGGAAGGCAGTCCTTCA
>CAYMJH010000224.1:0-6247 GCA_964390385.1 uncultured Bacteroidales bacterium
GTATTTAACAATATTGCCCCAAACAAAATAACAAGCCCCGTACCTGAATTTGGAAATTATGTTTCATGAAGGCTTTCTAAAAGCCCCGACGGGGCAGGCTCTACGGAGCTTAGTTTTGCTTGCAAATCCTGTGCTACAAACAGGTCGCACCTATGGTGCTTAGAACGGGGAAACCGGATAGAATCAGGTAATCTATTAAATATCAAAACCATATAATTTAGTTACATAAGAGTAACCGGTAACCGGTAATCGGTAAACGTCTCTTGTCCCTTGTCCCTCGTCCCTATAACAATTCAATGCTCCGTTTGATAAAACGGTTCAGGTCTTCACCCTTCAGCATATTATTCGACAGCAGGGCAATATCAATCAACTGTTTTACCTGTTTATGCTTGCTGCCGAATCCGTTCAGCACTTCCTTCCTCTTATCATTGAATTCCATTATCTTTTTATCCAGGTCGGCGATCCTGTCCTTGTCAGCCTGGGGTATCTCTTCATCCTTTTTGCCCTTATTGGCCGTATCTATTTCCTTTTTGTTGTCTTCCAGGGGCTTTATCTTCTCATCGAATTTATCCAGGTCCTTGCGGCATTTCTTTTCCTTATCTTCGTTTATTTTCTGAATCAGGGGGTGATTGGAATTTACCACCACGCTGTAATGATCGGGAAGATTGCCATAGAAGCTGGCAGGACCTCCAAGCTGCGACATATCCTTCATTCTGCGCATATACTCCGACTGGGTGATTACTATAGGATTATCGGTTTCTTCCAGGCTTTCGAAAAATACCGAGAAATGCGATTTATTTCCCGGCAGCTGGCTCTCGAAAACAGCCGTCAGATCCCGCTGGTGGATCTCGGAAAGCTTTGAGTCGCGTTGCTGGTCCTTTTGTATCAGTTTGTCAATCACGTCGGAATCAACGCGTACGAAGTGACTGTCTTTCAGCTTGCTCTCGACATGATTGATGAAATGGGTATCCAGGTATCCGTCCATCATCAGCACATCATATCCCTTTGCCCGGGCAGCTTCAATAAAGCTGAACTGCTCTTCCTTATTGGTGGTGTAGAGGTATACCAGGGTTCCGTTCTTATCCTTCTGGTTTTCCCTGATCAGTTTTTCATATTCCTCGAAGGTAAAGCACTTGTTCTCGGTGTTTTTAAGCAGGGCAATTTTGGATACCTGATCATAGAATTTTTCCTCCGTCATCATGCCGTATTCGATAAAGACTTTGAGGTCATCCCATTTCTTTTCAAATTGTTCACGGTCATTTTTAAAGATATCCTGAAGACGGTCAGCCACTTTTTTGGTTATGTGGGTGGCAATTTTCTTTACGTTTGAATCGCTCTGCAGGTAGCTTCGGGAGACATTCAAAGGAATGTCGGGAGAATCGATCACACCGTGCAGCAGGGTGAGGAATTCGGGCACAATACCTTCCACCGAATCGGTGACAAATACCTGGTTGCAATAGAGTTGTATCTTATTCTTCTGGATTTCAAAGTTGTTCCTGATCTTCGGGAAGTAAAGGATCCCGGTGAGATTAAACGGGTAATCGACGTTCAGGTGTATATTGAAAAGAGGATCTTCCACCATGGGGTAAAGGTTGTGGTAGAATTGCTGATAGTCTTCCTCTTTAAGATCGACCGGCTTCCGTGTCCACAAAGGGTTTGTATCATTGATGATTTTATCCTTATCAGTTTCAACGGATTTTCCGTCCTTCCATTCCGTTTCCTTGCCAAATGCGATGGGGATCGGAAGAAAACGGCAATATTTCTTCAGGATACCTTCAATGCGGGATTCATCGGCAAACTCATCCGATTCCTTGTCAAAATGAATAATGATATCGGTACCCCTTTCATCCCTTTTTGTCTCCTCCAGGGTATAATCGGGAGTGCCGTCGCAGGTCCACCGAACGGCCGGATTATCTGCCCGGAATGACCGGGATAGGATTTCGACTTTTTTGGAAACCATAAAGGCGGAATAAAATCCGAGACCGAAATGGCCTATAATCGAGTTAGCCTGGTTTTTGTACTTCTCGAGAAAATCTTCCGCACTTGACAAGGCGATCTGGTTGATATACTTGTCAATTTCTTCTCCCGACATGCCTATTCCATGATCCGACACGGTGAGTGTCTTTTTCTTTTTGTCCAGTTTCACCCGTATGGTCAGGTCGCCCAGTTCTTCCTTAAAATCGCCCATGCTGGCCATGGTCTTTAATTTTTGAGTAGCATCAACGGCATTGGATATCAGCTCACGCAGAAAGATCTCATGATCAGAATAGAGAAATTTCTTGATGATGGGAAAGATGTTTTCAGTAGTTACGCCAATTTTTCCTTTTTCCATATTTCAGTATATTTTAGTTTATTTTCATTCCCGGATTGCCGGATCTCAGCATGATCATCCCACGTCAGGCAGGAGGCCTGAGATGACAAACATCCATTTTTTCATCCAGCGATTTGCAAAGTCCATGCCACAGGAGAAAAACTGTCATTCCGTCAGATTCATTTGGTGATTTGCCTTGCCCTCCGAATGCTTGGTTGGCATATGAGTGTTTTGCGGCGAAGAAGGGTGATTGTTGTCAGTTGTCAGTTGTCGGTTGTCAGTTGCTTCGCCCACCGTAGCCTGTAATGGTTTTGTGCGCTGGCGGCGCAGGTGGGTGGTTGCTCTTTGCTCTTTGTTCTTTGTTCTTGGCTCTTTGTTCTTGGCTCTTGCATTACTTGTCACTCGTCACTTGTCACTCGTCACTTTATTCTTCACTGTTCACTGCCTACCGGTTTCTGACATCGATATCTTCGAGCAAGATCCAGCGTTCATTCTCATATTTCAGGCCATCATAGGAAAAGTCAGGGCCATAAAACTGATAGCTGCCGGTATAGGACGGTTTGGCAGGCGAGAGATGGTCAAACACGATCATTTTCATGCTTTCATTATAGCGCATGCTCATGCTGACCTTTGCCGAATATTCAAAAATGATGCGGTACTGCAGGTTATTCTGAAACAGAAAAACAGGTGCTCCAAAGACCGGGAAGTTATCATCCTTCACATACAGGCAATCGACTATTTTGCGGGAGGTAAAAATATCATTGGGATCAAATCCGAGCAACGTATACAAGGTAATGCCGTTCCACTTTTTCTCAACGATGTCGTAATACAGGGCCCCGAACCAGGTTTCAGGTCCCAGTTCCTTTAGGGCAGCAGGGTCTTCATTTTTTTTCCGATCCGTTAGCCGGAAAAGAACCGGCGTTTCTGAATTTTTCCGGCGGTACAGCATCAATCCGTAAATATAGTGCGAACCGTCGTTTTGCATCAGGTTCCAGGTGAACATCCTCAGCTTTTCATCCCTGCTGGTGATCCTGCCTACCTTTTTCAGCGAATCGAAAGGATATGAAAAGGCATCCGGCAAGGCAAGAGCTGAAGTGAACAACACCTCTATGCTTTGGTTCAGTTCTGCCTTCCGGCTGTCGGGCAGCGAAGGCAAGATGCTGTCAAAGCGCTGCTGTATGGCAATCTCATAATCACCGAGGGTATGGTTGCTTTGCGAAAATAAGGAAGCCGTTGTAAAAACCAATATTGAAAAAAGTGCCAGGAGATATTGTATGTTTTTGTTTAACCATGAATCAGGTTGTGCCATCATTTGAATATTTCAATAATTATTAAGCGGTTATCGCTGTTATTATCTATCAAAGATGATACCACTTTTGGTTTTGACCGGATCTTCCCGCTACTGACAGATAAGGAATCACAATGAACCATCTGATATCTTCTTAGCTAATGGTGGCGGGGAATTGACCCGATCCCGATAGGTTCCGCTATCGGGATAATTCAGCTTTCAATTTTCAGTTCGCGGATACGTTCCTGAAAATTAAGCTGCATTAAAAAAAAACTCCCATCCGTGGATGAGAGTATCGCATAGGAACCCAATTTCTTTACTTAGCGATCAGGTTTATGTCACGAAGGAGTTTATCCTTATAGGATTTCCCGATAGGAATAGATTTGTTTCCGTCGTGGGTCTTAATGATCACGGAATTATCCTCAATAACGTTTATCCTGCTGGTATTCACAATAAATGAACGATGCACGCGTGAGAATTTATTGGTTGGCAGTTTTTGTTCAATGGCCTTCATGGTAAAATGAATGGTGAACCGTTCATTGTATGTGCTGAAGATCACATAGTTTTCGAGTGCCTCCACCCAAAGAATATCCTCGTATTTCAGCCTTACAAGAGCTGAATTCTTTTTAATAAAGATCTCGTCCTCCTTGGAATCAACCTTATTCTTGAATCTTACGTTAGCCTTGTTGATGGCCTTGAAGAAACGGCTGTAAACGATGGGTTTCAGCAGGTAATCGATAACATCGTAGTTAAAAGCCTCCAGGGCATATTTTTCTTTGGATGAAATAATGATAATCTGGGGCGGATTGGTAAGCGATTCAAGGAAATCGATACCGCTCATTTCGGGCATTTCAATATCGAGAAAAATCAGATCGATATCAGAATCCCCTGTAAAAGCGTTTATGGCATCAACGGCGTTGTCATATGATGCCACCAGATTAAGCTGATCAGTCCGGGAAATGAATTCCTCGATGATCTTTCTCGACATCAGATCGTCGTCAATAATAATACAATTCATGGTTGCTTTATTTCGTCACTAAAAATTAACCGTTCGTCAATTAATTCATCAAATATATAAAAAAAAATGATAGCGAGAGTAAAAATAATTGCTACTGTTATCTGCCTGATAATGAAAAGAATTAATGATTGTCAGTAAACGATTTTTCAATGGAATCAGACCGGCTGATGCTGTTCTTGAGCCACTGCAGTTTAACCTGGAGTTTTTCAGCATCAGACAGTTTCCACAGAAGATCTGATTTTCTAAGTCTTCCGGTAAGGCTGTGCAGTAGGATGGCGACTGTAACGGATATATTGAGGCTTTCGGTAAATCCCACCATAGGTATGGTAAGGAATTCATCCGCAAATTTCGATGCCTGATCGGTCAGCCCGCCCAGTTCGGTGCCGAACATCAGGGCAATCCTGCCCTTGTGCAGGTCAAAATCCTCGGGTGAGCATCCGCCCGGATGAGGCGTGGTTGCTACGATGCGATAGCCCTGCACTTTCAGTTTTTCAAGGGCATGGCCCGTGTTGATTTTCTCCTTGTTATATTTATAAAGGGTGAGCCATTTAAAGGAACCCAGGGCAACTTCAGGATTTACCTGGTAGGTATTGCGGTTTTCGATGATATGGATATCCTGTATCCCGAAACAGTCGCATGATCTAAGGACGGCGCTGGCATTGTGCGGCTGGAATATATCTTCGAGGACCACGGTAAGATAACGCGTACGTTGTTCCAGCACCTTGTTGATCATGCCCAGTCTTCGCGGCGTAACAAATTGTTCGAGGTGGCGGATCAGTTTTTCTTTCATATAAAAGCGGCAAAAAAAAAGGGAGCGTGCCAGCTCCCTTAAATTCTTTTACACAATGTTATTTTACAACATCTGCCAGATCACTGCCTGCTTTGAATTTCACGACTTTCTTTGCAGGAATCTTAATTTCTTTGCCGGTCTGAGGGTTCCTTCCGGTTCTTGCGCTTCTCTTGGCAACTGAGAATGAGCCGAAGCCTACGAGAGCAACGCGGTCACCTTTTTTCAGCGCCTGTGTGGTAGCTTTAATAAAGGCATCGAGTGCTTTTTTACCATCAGCTTTTGTTAAACCAGCATGAGCAGCAATGGCATCGATCAATTGTGCTTTGTTCATAATAAAGAATTTTTTAGGGTTAGTAAATTATTCATTTGAATTTCCTATACAAATATAGACTATTTCGGAAGTTTAGCAAATTCAGCCTCAAAAAAATCGCAAATTCGATCTAAAAAATTGTTGATAACTTCGCCAGTGTTTAAAAGATGTTCAGGGGAAATTTTGATGGATTAATAGAGATGACTATTTTTAAAAACTTGATAATAAGATATATATATTTTCAAAACTATCTGAGTCCCTTTAATGATAGACCTTAGCGGGAAAAAATACCGCCTGTTGAAATATTTTTCTCCCAATCGGGCCATAATTGTATTTTACAGGGGTTTTTTAAAAAAAATTCATACTTTTGTGCCGCTCATGGAGGAATGGCAGAGTGGTCTAACGCGGCGGTCTTGAAAACCGTTGTCCTGCGTAAGTGGGACCGGGGGTTCGAATCCCTCTTCCTCCGCCTTCGCCAGCCATAGCTTTAGCGACGGCTGGTGCTTTAATAATGGCCTTAGTCCTTCTTA
>CAYMJH010000225.1:0-905 GCA_964390385.1 uncultured Bacteroidales bacterium
AAAACAGCCGGGTATTGAACGACCTGGTCAGCCAAACCGGCCTGTTAAAATATGAATACCGTTATATACATAAGAATTCTCCTGATCTCAGGGGGATCGACGTGGCCCTGTTGTACAATCCCTCTACTGTTAAAATATTGGAAACAGCTTATATTCCGGGGAATGCAGGCAGGCCGGATGAAAAACCCACGCGGGATATGCTGTGCTGTAAATTGTCTGTTGGCAAGGGTGAGATTATTCACCTCTTTGTCAATCACTGGCCGTCAAGGAGCGGAGGGATACCCGAAACAGAGCCATCGAGGATTGGCACAGCCGGCAGGCTGAGGATGAAGATCGATTCGGTTTTACGGGCTGATCCCCGGCATCATGTCGTGATCATGGGGGATTTCAACGACAGTCCTTTTGACAAAAGCCTGAACCAGGTCCTGCAGGCTCAAACGGAGGTACATTCCCCGTTACCGGGAACCTTGTATAACCTGTCTGCCGGAACCGAGCAAAAAAACAGGATAGGTTCACACAAGTACCAGGGACAGTGGAACATGCTCGACCAGATCATCGTGTCGGGCACCCTGCTGAAAAAGGATGCAGGCATCAGAACAAGCCCGGCCTGCTTTTCCGTTTTTGCCCCTTCCTTTCTGCTGACCGAGGATAAAATATACGCCGGCCTCGAACCGTTCAGAACCTATAAAGGACCTGTATATCTCGGTGGTTTCAGCGATCATTTGCCGGTGATGGTGGATCCCAGCCACGCTTCGGGCATCGCAGAGCTGGTCAAGCCGCTGGCCCTGGCCGCTACGGCCGCAGGCGCGGACGGGCTCATGATCGAAGTCCACAACGACCCGCAGCACGCTCTGTGCGACGGCGCGCAATCCCTGACGCCGGAAAAATTTGCCGATGTGGCCCGG
>CAYMJH010000225.1:915-6245 GCA_964390385.1 uncultured Bacteroidales bacterium
TTCGGAATTCGATATATTTTGGTTATTAATTGCGATTTTTATTGAAATATTATTGTCGCTATCACTTACAGCATCGATGCTGCGGTTTTTTTTCCATATTTGCAGTATGGACGGGAAATTTGCCATTGCCTTAACAAACCACCGGATCCTGGGAACCGTTTTCCAGCCTGTTATACTGAAACGAGCGCAGGGAAAGGAATTCTACACGGTCAGTGATCGTGTTTCCGAAGCGAACCTGGCCCAGTACGGGTCGTGGCTGGATAAAGACCAGACGGAAATTGTCCGCACTATCGAGGAATACAGTGACCATCAGTTGTTGAAAGTATTCTCAAAAAAAAAGAGCAGTGCCCAGGATTTCCTGGCATCCGTCAGTCCCGAATTCTATTCCCAGCACCTTCGACCTTACCTCGAAAAAAGAATTCTCCGGTGTATCGAGATCCTGGCAGGCGGCGACATTCAGGTATATCATAAGAAACAGCTGCACAATGTATATGATACCGACCTCATCACCATTACCGATGAAAAGGCGAGCGTGATATTCAATTTCGACAGGACGCCGGAAGGACTGAAGTATTTTCTTACCATCCGGTACGGTAACGAAGAGATCAAGCTTACCGGCAAAGGGGCTGTTATCCTCACCCACGATCCATGTACCATTATCCTCAACCATAAAATATACAGGTTTGATGAACTCGATGGCAAGAAACTGTTGCCTTTCTTTGACAAACCCTACCTCCTGATCCAAAAATCGGCCGAGCGGAAATACTTTGAAAGCTTTGTCAGGAAGAGCATCCGCCATTACACCGTTCACGCAAAAGGATTTGTGATCAAAGACACGGTTCTCACTCCCCTGCCCCTGCTCTCGCTTGATAAAACACTTGACGGGAAACCCGTTTTTTCACTGAACTTCAGGTATGATGACAAAACAACGTACGCGGCCAACAAAAAGACCGAGCCGAGGGTTACCTTCAGCGAGGCCAACGGTGAAGTGGTCTTTAACCGGCTGACAAGAAATCTGAACCTGGAGAATCATTTTATTTCAGCCCTGCTGAAGCAGGGACTGATCAACCGGCAGGATTCCTGGTTCGTTCCCCTTGACCTGCAGCACACAGATCAATACGGCATGCTGTACGAGATGATCAACTGGCTGAATTTCAACAGCCATGAACTGGAGCAGCAGGGATTTGAGATCCGGCAGGAATCCGTTCCCAATTCTTATTATCTGAAAGATATACAGATCCGCATCGATGTTAAGGCACAGCAGGCTGACTGGTTCGACCTGCTGGCCGTGGTCAGGCTCGACAGTTTCGAGATCCCTTTTGCCCGGTTTCGCCGTCATATCCTGGATGGACGACGTGATTATGCCCTGCCCGACGGACGCATTGTCATCCTCCCCGAAGAATGGTTTGAGCGATTCAGGGACCTGGTTTCTTTCGCGGTGGCTGAAAAAGATTCGCTCAAGCTCAGCAGACAGCATTTCCCCCTATTGGAAACGGGACTGAAAGACCATGCCAGGTCGTATGCAGGAAAACTCAGGAGAATGTTTGAAGCAGAGAACGAAAGTGACAACGGGCTTCCGGCCGGTATCACGGCCACCCTGAGGGATTACCAGAAAAAAGGATATGAGTGGATGTTGCATTTATACCGTCATGCTTTCGGCGGATGCCTGTCCGACGATATGGGACTGGGCAAAACCCTGCAAACCATTACCCTCATGCAAAAGGTCATGTGCCGGGAACAGGAAAAAGCATATGGTCCGGTGACATCGAGGTATTCACAACAGCTTACCATTTTTGACGCTATGCCTTCACAGCAGGGCAGGACCAGGCCTTCTCTCATCATTGTGCCAACTTCGCTGGTGCACAACTGGCTGAATGAGATCAGCCGTTTTGCACCCGGCATCCGTGCGGGATTCTATGGCGGGACAAACCGGAGGGATTTCCGGCATTATTTCAATTCGCTTGACCTGATCATTTCCTCGTACGGGATTGTCCGCAATGATTGTGACGAACTCGAACCGTTCTCGTTTATGTATATCATCCTTGACGAAAGCCAGGTGATCAAAAATCCGCACTCCAAAACCTGCAAGGCGGTCAGCCGGTTGCAGGCCTCTCATCGCCTGGTGCTCACCGGAACACCCATCGAAAATTCACTGACCGACCTGTGGTCCCAGATGAATTTCCTGAATCCTGGACTGCTGGGGACTTTTGAATTTTTCCGGAACGAGTTTGTAACCCCTATTGAAAAAGAGGACGACCAGCATCAGCGGCTGACCTTGCAGACCATTATCAGGCCTTTTATCCTGCGCCGTACCAAAAAAGAAGTAGCCCCGGAACTCCCCGCCATCATGGAGCAGATGGTTAGGTGCGACATGTCGGAAGACCAGGACCGATTCTATGAAGCCGAGAAATCTAAGGCACGCAACCTCATCATGGACAACATCAGGTCGCAGGGGCTTGAGAAATCAGCCATCATCATCCTGCAATCCCTTACCCGGCTCAGGCAGATTGCCAGCCATCCCCTGCTGGTGGATGAAAACTACGTGGCCGGCTCCGGGAAATTTGAAGTCATCCTTGACAATATAGAAAACGTGCTGGCTGAAGGGCATAAAGCGCTGGTCTTTTCCTCCTTTGTGAAACACCTGAACCTTTTCACAGCATACTGCGATGCAAGGGAAATCCCCTACAAGCTGCTCACCGGGGAAACAAAAAAGCGGCAGGAGCTCGTGGATGAGTTTCAACGTGACCGGAACACCCGGTTGTTTTTTATTTCCATCAAGGCCGGGGGGTTCGGGCTTAACCTTACCGCTGCCGATTATGTGTTCCTGCTCGATCCGTGGTGGAATCCTGCCGTGGAAGAACAGGCTGTTAGCCGTGCCCATCGGATCGGGCAGGAGAAAAACGTATTCATTTACCGTTTCATCTCCCGTGACACCATCGAGGAAAAGATACTGAAGCTGCAGGAAAAGAAATCACAGCTGGCCGAGGTATTTTCCGGCAGCAGCAGCTCGCTGAAAGATATCACTGCCGATCAGATCCTGGAATTGCTGGAATGAAACAAACCACAGCAGGGTTATTCGGGATTATTTTAAACCGCATAAGGGCACATAAGAACACATAAGAGTTATTGGCAATAGGCTTTTGGCTTTTTTTTAAACCACATAAGGGCACATAAGAACACAAAAGGGTATCTCATTAATGTGTATTGTTTCGAAACACTATATCCTTATGTGGTTTTACAGGTTATATACTATACATTAATCCAATCTGAAGTTGCCATTGATGATCAGGTTTTCGGAGGAAGAACTTGTCTGAAATTCTCTTATTTAACGGTAAAGCAGGATGATCATGCTTTTCCCTTTCGTATCCAACGCTCAGCAGTGTTAACGGGAATCCCATTTGTATTCCCAGCTTTTTATTTATTCTGTACTGCAATCCGGGTATGAATTCAAGCATGGCGCCGGCCTTCCATTCAGCGGTGAAAAACTCATTGGATCGATTAGGATCAACGCTCATATAATAAAAAAAAGGTTTCACCGACAATTTAGGCATGAAGATGAACTTTTTCATCCGGTATAACGGAATGTAGGAATAACGGGTGTAGCTGTTCATGATGCGGTAATCAGTATCTCCGAAACTTATGAGCCTAACACCTGTTGAATCTTCTGTTACCTCTTGGTTTCTGGTTATACAATGGACATACCGAAAGGGCATAAACTCCAGTTCCATTACATTATTTTTACTGCCATTCCATTGAACACCAACCGATAAGGCCTGATTGGAAGCAATTACATAATCTCTTGAATAATAAATATCCCGGGCATCATCACCATTCAACCAGACTGGTGTTTTAAATTCCTCAAAAAAAAATGCATTGAAATACACATTAATGCTTTTCAAGGAATCATGCTGGCCGTGAGCAGCCGGCATAATCAACAGGAATAGCAGCAGGAAAGGATGGTTTTTCATGGGTTTGTTTTCTTCCAATAACGCTCACTGCCATATACTTATTGTGCCTGAAACCCGTTAAAACATTAACCCCATAAAACATATAAGGACATAGAAGCATAATTTATAAAAAGCCACTTGCAGGCAATTGGCTTTTGGCTGTATTCTTCAAACCACAGAAGGTCACATAAGGACACATAAAAGCTATTCAGGCAAAAACCGGTATAATTCATTAACATATGTCTTTTGTCCCTCTTTAAAGATATGCTCAACATTAAAGTTTAGCAGAAGCCCTTTCGGCACTTTAAGCAACTTCAAATACGTGAGCAGTTGGGCTTCATGAATCGGTAAAATTGCCTCGACTGCTTTTAATTCCACAACCAATATTCCTTCAATAAGAAAATCACACCGCAGGTCAAGTTCAATATCATTGCCTTTATAATTATACGGAATTACCAATTCGGACTCAAATCGGATACCTCTTGTTTTCAATTCAAACTTCATGCATTTATGGTAAACACTTTCCAGCAAACCAGGCCCCAAGGCTTTGTGTACATCTATAGCTGCGCCATTAACCTGGTAGGTTAAATCTGACAACAGTGACTTGGATATTTCCATAGGTATATTTTTTATTGCGCCTATATTCCAACATGTTCTTATACCCTTATGTATTTCAATTTTTACATTCTTCTTATGTGTCCTTTTGTGCTCTTATGTGGTTCATTTTTAAATGTATATTAAGCATAAGCATGGGAATGCCTGGTTATTCTGTGTTTTTAATGGTAAGTCCCAGTTCCGCTGCCTTATCCAGCATGAGGCTGTAGGCTTCTTCGTAATTGTTGCCGATAACGCCATCCAGTATGGCCTCCTTGATGGCGTTTTTAATAACGCCAACATCCCTGCAGGGCTTCATTCCAAAGGTCTTCATAATGAATTCCCCGCTGATGGGCGGCTGAAAATTCCGGATGCGGTCTTTCTCTTCAATCTCAATCAGTTTTTGCCTTACCAGTTTAAAATTATTCAGGTATTGCCTGACCTTCAAGTCGTTTTTAGAGGTGATATCCGACTCGCACAGGTCCATCAGGTCGTCGATATCATCACCGGCTTCGAAAAGCAGCCTGCGAACGGCCGAATCGGTGACCTCCTCCTGGGCCAGGAAAATGGGACGAAGGTGTAACATGACAAGTTTCCGGACATATTTCATGGGATTGCCCGTGGGTAGCCTGAGCCGGTTAAAAATGGCAGGGATCATTTTGGAGCCGATGAAATCATGACCGTGAAAGGTCCACCCGCTTTCATCGGTATATTTCTTGGTGACGGGTTTACCGATATCATGCAACAAGGCAGCCCAGCGAAGCCACAGGTTATCACTCCTGGATGCCA
>CAYMJH010000226.1:0-6219 GCA_964390385.1 uncultured Bacteroidales bacterium
CAGGGTATCGTCCTGTGCTCCTGTAATCAACACCTCGTCTTTATACCATTGGTAGACATTGGATTCTCCTCCTACTGCAATAAACAAGGTATCGCTCTCTCCTTCGTTCAAGGTTATACTTTGTTCCTCGCCCACCGAGTCCTGGGGCGAATAAACATAGTATGCACTCGGTATACCTACATTGGGTTCAATATCTTCGAAGGTAAACTGATTATCGTAGATCCTGAGCGAGAGAAGATTGGTCAAACCATCAAGCAGCGGCAATCCGGAAAAGTTGTTCATGCCAAAAGCTATCCATTCAAGAGGGATTTGATTGATCGTAGCGGGTATGGCACCCGAAAGCTCATTATCAAACAGGCTGAAGATCTTCAATCCGGATAAATTTCCGATCTCTTCAGGCAGCGTGCCTGTCAGCTGGTTTTCTCCAAGGTAAAGGCGAACCAGGTTTGACAGGTTCCAGATTCCTGCCGGAATTTCTCCGGATAATGAATTATTCATCAGGTTCAGTACTCTCATCCCGTTAAGGTCTTCTATTTCAGGGGGGATTGTGCCAATCAGATTATTATCCTCCAGGTTGAGGGTGTCCACCCTTCCTGCTTCAACAGAAACGCCATACCAGGTATCCACGGGCCCTGTAAGCCAGTTGGCATTATTAGTCCAACCCGGTCCGTTCGCACTGTTGTAAAGTGAAACAAGGGCTAACGAATCGGTGACGATGTCATACTGGGAAAAAACTGATTGGCAGAAAAAAACAAAACTCATGGAGACAGTGATCCACGAAGGCAGGAATTTTTTCATGGTGAATGAGAATAGGTGAATTTAGTTCAGAATAACTTTCAAAGGTAAAAACTACATTTCATGTAGCCAAATGGCGCTAAAGGCATTTTTATAAATAAAATTCAGATAATAGGCTATTTAACTTGCAATATATCAGTTATATATACAGGTCATATAAAACTTTTTTCTAAATATGACTTTTGACAAACGGATTGTTTTTGTAGATCAAACTCTAAAGTCTTGCAGTCTTGCAGTCTAGGAGTCCTGCAGTCTAAGAGTCTTGCAGTCTTGCAGTCTAAGGGTCCTGCAGTCTAAGAGTCTTGCAGTCTAAGAGTCTTGCAGTCTTGCAGTCTAAGGGTCCTGCAGTCTAAGAGTCTTGCAGTCTAAGAGTCCTGCAGTCAGCGTTTTGAGGATTGAGTTTGACCGCATGACTGCACGACTGCCCGACTGCAAGACTGCATGACTTCAAGACTGCATGACTTTATAACTGCATGACTTCCCGATTCCTCCTTTTGTCAAAAAAAATCATCACTTCGTCAAAATATTCCCTCCATTCATAAACAAAACCATGGTAGAACCTTATTCTTGGTGTACATTTGATTGTTTTTATCACACCTGAAATTCGATTAAACTCTGATTAATGGAAGCCTATTTAAGACAGGTACACAATCTCAGCAAAAATAGCAGGTTTTCGAAATTGGCTCCGGGTACGAAGAGTGCAATCGTTTCTTATTTCACCGATTGGCTGGGAAACCTGAACAGCCTTGAAGATGCCGTCATAAAGGAATCATCACAGGAGGTGCTGGATTATCTGAGGCAATACCTGGATATAAAGAAATACAGCCAAAGCATAGTTTTTACCACCGACCAGAAATCCTATATCGAAGATGTCGATTTTGATCATCTGCGTGCCATTATTGACTTTAAAAGAGTTAATAATATTCAGCACGTCAACGGATTATTCAGGGCAGTCAATACTATGCTCCCTGATGGTGGTATATATATCGGCAGGCTTGAAACCTATTGGGAAAGGAAGTTGAAAATATACGGCAGGTTTGGCCGACAGGCCGGACGGTGCTTATGGATAGGAGATTTTGTACTCAACCGCATCATACCCAGGATTCCCCTGCTTGATTCACTGTATTACAGGATCACCAACGGTGAATTCCATTCCATTTCCAGGGCAGAGGTAATGGGCAGGTTAGCCTATTGCGGCTTTGAAACGATTGATTTCAAGGTTATCCATGGTCTTTCCTATTTTGTTGCCATGAAAACCAGGGATCCCTATAAATTTTCAAATCCGTCTTACTATCCCATTATTAAACTTCAGCGGGTCGGACAGCATGGTAAAATGATCAGCGTTTTTAAATTCCGCACCATGCATCCTTATTCGGAATACCTGCAGGATTACCTGGTTCAGCTCAATGGATACAACGATAAAGGCAAGCCGGCGGGGGATTTCAGGGTGACCCGGTGGGGAAAATGGATGAGGAGATTCGGATTCGATGAGCTGCCACAGCTCATTAACGTGATGAAGGGTGAGATGAAACTGGTTGGCCTGCGTCCGCTGAGCCTTGTCAGGTATAATGAATTTCCCGAAGACCTTCAGCTGGAGCGGATCAATTATAAACCGGGATGCTTCCCCCCTTATGTGGCATTGAATATGCCGGATGACAAGATGAATATTGAAGCGGAAAGAATCTATATAAAAGACTTGTCCAACGATCCCCGGTTTACAGATCTGAGGTACTTTATAAAGGCAGTCTGCAATATACTTTTCAGCAGGTTCAGAAGCTCGTAAGAGAGGCTGTAGTCTTTTAGGCTACAGGCTGTCAGGCAATCTATTTTATTTAATCGGTGTTGAATATCGTGTTCCTGGTGTTCTGAAGAACTGCAGGAATTTCCAGGTTTTCGCTTTTAAAGTGCGTTTTCAGAAATTCTATTTCATTCTTTTCTTTACGGATAGCCTCTTCTCTTGAGATCATACCATTACGGACCAGGACTGCCAGTTTGAAACCGGTATCGGTTATACCGGTGCGTTTGTAATGTTCAACATTACCGATATGGTGTAATTTGCAATCCATTTTTACTTCCCTGCCAACGGGACCTTTCCAGCCGACTTCCTGCTCAAGAACCTTGATCTGATGAATGGGATCATAGGGGATATAATCATAAAAATAAACGGTTTCGGTCTTTTTATTGTCAAATGACACCTCAAGAAATGGACTGTACCGGTTAAACCCTTCCGGTGCTTTGTTTTTGATATTATCCATTGCATAATAATGCATGTATTTCAGCCTGTGAAACAGCGTTAATGCTTTTGACCTGAAGGGAAGTTTTTCTCTGAGAAATAAATGGGCCATTGACTTTATGAAGCTGATATATTTGAGCCTGCGCCTTTTCCTGCCCGAAAAGCTATCCCTGAATCTCACCGCTGAAGCTGACAGAAGCACACTGGCGTTGCCTTCATAGTCGGTTGATCCCCAGATTACATAACGTATACCATGATGCAGGGCTTCATTTATAGCGTTGCTCCTGTGATTGTTTTCGCAGTTACCGCAGAAATCGAAAATTTTTCCGGAATAGTAAGAAACCTTCCATGCTTCGTGAACCAGCTTTCTTCTGTATTTTGTAGCATGTTTTATTATCAGGTCTGTATTCAGTCTTTTGCATATTTCACTGACATTGTTTTTTGCATATTCTGTACAATAACCATTGTCAAAGAAAAAGGCCAGTGGCTTGAGTTGGAGTTTTTTAACCAGGTAATAGAGGATGTAGGTGCTGTCTTTTCCTCCGCTGAGGGGTACAAGGCAATCGTATTTGCTTTGCGTGTTATGGTTGAGCAAAGCCTCTAACTCCTTTTCCCTGTTATGCTTTGTATGATCTCCAAATCTTTCGTCATTGATCCGGCAGAACTTGCATATCCCATCTTTCATTTCAACGTTAGGGAAACAGTCCGGTATAATACATTTTAAACAAATGGCCATGAAATGCTTATTTGGTGAATGAATTTTATAAAGTTTTCAGGTAATGGATTTACTAAAATGACCCTAACGCTTTTTTGTTAAACGATAACGCTCTGTGATCAAAAAAACCGCTTCTTATACCGGTAAGCATCAATAATGACAAAATTCTGGTCAAAATTAAAAGTATGGGTGCCTTTCAGTCCGGCTTCCCACGTAGCATTAACCTTGGTCACCAGCTGTTCTTCATAGGATGACTCAGACAAACAGGTAATTTCATTGATATTAAACGCTTTGCCATATCTGCCCGAACAATCCTGGGAAGGTCTGAAAATCCTGCCTTCAATCATAAAAATCCTGCCTGCAGGTCTGGCGGTTTTGTCATCCGATACCACAGGGTTGAAAGGATGCGGGATCCATTTTCCTTTTAAAAAGTTATCGGTATAGAATAGGTATAATTCATTGAAATTAGGATTATTGGGGGAGTTGCTAACGGCTGTGAACAGCCACCATTTATGGTTGTATCTGAATAGTGTTGTATCTTTGGCACGTATATTTTCCATCAGTTTCATCTCAAAATCCCATTTCAGAGGGAAATCCGAGCAGCGAAAAAGGTCTATTGAATTGCTTTTGCCTATCTCCGGTATCATATAATAGTTGTCTTCCCATTCAAATACATAGGGGTATGACATATGATAGGGCCTGTCAATTATTTTGATGTTTTGCAGTAATGAGCCATGCTCATCAATCTCTAATAGCGTAATGTGGGCTTTTTTTGCTTTAATGATAAATTCTTCAACAAATATATAATACCGGTCATTTCTTTTCAGAACAAAGGGATCAGCCCAGAACCTGCCCTTTGGAGGTCTGAGTTCTTTGAATTTATTTAATACAAGCGGGAATGATATGTTTTTTTCATAAATAATGTAGAGCAATACCCATTTCAACCGCACGATATTCATTTTTGCATACAGTGACCGTACAATGATCAATATGATATTCATCAATGCTTTGACTGATGAAGGCGGCTTCAATGCTGCACAGTTATATATTTCAACCGGTTCGTTATATTTCTTTATCAGCTTGTATAAATAATCAGGGCCGTTTTTTTGTATTATTGATAACACTCTCGGTATGACCATTGAAGCCAATTCATATAAATTATCCCGGTTAATATGCAGTGAGTTGGAATAATTGGCGATTCCACTGCGATAAATAGTAACAGGCTCATTATCAGGATTCATTGAAATGTTAATGGTAATGCCTATTTCAGGCATTTTTTTTACAATTTCCCAGTAACCATCACTGAAACCTTGTATTTTCCTGTTATCTCCCAGCTTATAGGTCATCACACCCATACGGGTCATTTCAGAGGCAACGTTTTTTACTGATACCGAACTGAAGTTTAAAAGAATGTCCAGATCAAATGGCAGGAGCTGATCATACAGTGTTTTATCAACGAAATCCTGCTCTGCATGAGCGGGTATCGAAATTCTTATGGATGGAACCTCAAATGGTTTGGAAATTAAGGATATTAGCTGGTCATAATCAAAACCCTTTCTGAAGAAAAAGTGGTCCAGTTTCTCATGCCAGTAATATAGGGTTGAATACCTGATTTCTTTTCCTGATAAATATCCCCTGTTAAAACAAAGGATCACTTTGGTGTTCAGGGATTCTGAATGAACAATTTTATCAATTACCCTGAAAATCCATAACGGGATGCACTCATCATCAATGCATATTCCTACGTTGAGTTTATTTTTCATCAGGCAGAAGAGGGTTAGGATATGAACAGCTATAGGTTTCCCTGTTTACCCGGGGAATGCGGTATTAAAAAACCGTTTAACAACATCATAGGTATTGGTGAACAGGTTTCTTTCGAGGCTGATATCAGACACGGGTTTTTTATTATCCGATGTCTCAGCATAACTGCCATTGTTGCTTTTATATTCCGGTACCATTTCATGACAGTGTTCCACCACTTCTTTCTTCGAATAGCTGTAAAGATTGCTTAACAATGTATTGATTGTTGCCAGTAATTCCTTGTTTTTTATACTTTCGATTCTTGCGATCTTGATTTTGGCATTATGCGTTGGCATGGTATTTTCATTATCCGTTAACAGTTCTTCATACAGTTTTTCACCCGGACGCAGACCTGTAAAAATAACCTTGATATCCTTTTCCGGTATTAAACCCGATAACCTGATCATCTGGTTGGCCAGGTCTGCAATTTTTACCGGCTGGCCCATATCAAACACAAAGATCTCCCCTCCCTTGCCCATGAAACCGGCTTCCAGAACCAGCTGGCAGGCCTCGGGAATGGTCATGAAATACCGGGTCACTTCGGGGTGGGTTACGGTAACCGGGCCGCCCTCTTCGATCTGTTTTGTAAACAAAGGTATTACCGATCCGTTCGAACCCAGCACATTCCCAAACCGGGTAATGACAAACTGCGTTTTATTGCCGGCCTGCTGAGATT
>CAYMJH010000227.1:0-6099 GCA_964390385.1 uncultured Bacteroidales bacterium
CTTCCGCCAAAGGAGGCCCTATGGATTCTGCTCCCGGGGGAAATAAAGACCCTGCCTGGCCTTTGTTCAGGTTATCGACCGTATAATAGATACCTGCTCTCCCGAAGGCAATTTTATCGATTTCGAATCCGTTTTCACGGGCACCGATTTCAAAAGTTCTGGTTAATTCTCCCTGTTCCACCCTGAATGTTACCGGGGGTTCGTTACCTGTAAAATCAGAAAAATTCACCCATTTCCACACTCCGGCAGGGGCATCTCCCTGTCCTTCAACTACATCACCCGTGACAACAAAACCTGCAGAAGCCATCATATTGCATATGATCCAGTCGTTGTCCGACGATGGATCTTTAGTACCAAAACCATTCCCGTAAAAGTAACTGTCATCATCAAATCCTGCCGGACCCACCCGAACCCTGGCAAACAGCTTATAGGTGCCGGAATCGGCAAAGGTGACGGTATAGGATGCAACTTTGCCGGCATTGCCGGGATTCGTGGAATTGATATAGTTGGTTTTCGGCGCAATATAGGTAACACCGCCATCCGTTAATACGGCAAAATCCGATCCGAGTGTTCCGGCCTCAGCCTCCACGATAACAGGCACATGCTGGGCAACCGCATTAACACTTACCATAAAAAATACGGAGGTTAAAAATGCTGTAAGTCTCATAACCCTACTTTTTAATTTTAATACTCATTCTTTCCCGCGAAATTCAAAATGGCAAAGTTACAGCAATCCTTTCTTAGTTCATATACCAAACCGTCAGTTTGCTGTTGATATTGATACAAAACCGGGAATAGGCCTGAACAAGGCGCATTATAATCCATTATTGATAATTCCTGTTTGGTTATATTAAGCACCAGAGGTGCGACCTGTTTGTAGCATAACCATGTCCGTTGAACATAAATCCTTACGTCCCGCCGAATGGCGGGACGCGGGGAATGACAACTCAGACGGGTATCTTTTGCTACAAACAGGTCACCCCTCCGGGGCTATTAAAAATATTCCTGACCATAATCTTAAATTCGAGATTAGAGCTTGTTATTCCTTCCGGGGCAGTAATGCCTGTAATTGAGGGTCTGATTATCAAAATATTTAAAACACATCCATCACCATGGACAGGTAAATCCCATGGAATCCTTTACTGCCGGGAACAAGTCTTAAGGAATTCCCATAGGGTCTTTTATGAGTGCAATTTTGTCGTAATTTTGGGAAAACGAAAAAGAGGCACAAGGAATGGAATTGAAAAAAGCACATATTGTATACTGCATACTTTTGGCTATTTCTTTCCGCGCTGATGATTGCTTCTCTCAAATCGCACAACAGGAACCCGGTAACCAAATCAGCTTAAAAGAAACAGATTCAACGCTTTCCGGTGTTGAAAATGATCCGGTTTTCCAATCCTTGTCTCCCGATTTCGAATACAACGCGGTGCGGTGCATTTTTAAGGATCATAAGGGCTTCATGTGGTTCGGCACCGAGTCAGGACTGGTAAAGTATGACGGTATCAGTCTTTTTGTTTATGAAAATACTACCGGTGTTGCAACCAGCCTGAAAACCAATGCAGTTAACACCATTGCGGAAGATAAAAATGGAGACCTGTGGATCGGGACCTCCGGCGGCCTCAACCTCTATGACAGGGGAAAAGACAATTTCAGTGATGTACCGGGGACCGGCGATACGGTCAATGCGCTGAATCAGATGCTGATCACCACCCTATTTTCCGATAAGCAATCCCTTCTTTGGGTTGGATCTTATGGAAGCGGTCTCTTTGCCTATGATCCTGATGCCGGGAAGGCCATGAACTACTCTAATAGTGATAACGATCCCTATTCGATCAGCTCTGACGGGATAACCTGCATGGTCAGGGACAAAAAAGGCAATTTGTGGATCGGCACCCAGAACGGACTGAATGTCATGACCCGTCCCGGCAGGTTTGAAAGGTTCTTCAACGAAGCTGACAACCTTAACAGCATAAGTAATAATTCCATCACCTCCCTGGCCGTTGATCCTGCCGGATATATATGGGCCGGGACGAAGGGAGGCGGACTGAACCGGATCGCCAGAAGTGAGGATAGTTTTGCCGTGGAACGGTATGCAACAGAATCCCGGCAGAGCAGGATATCCAATAACTTTATTCTGTCGTTGTACGCTGATAGTGAAGGCATGTTATGGATCGGGACCGATAACGGAGGCTTAAACCGACTGCACACTGCAACCGGCGTTATTCATTATTACAAAGCAGAGGACAGGGACGAATACGCACTGAACAGCAATTCCATATGGAGCTTGTTTGGCGATGAGGAAAACCGGCTTTGGATTGGAACCTATAACAAGGGGATCAACATCGTCGACGAAAAATTCATGAAATTTGAGTCGTTTAAAAAACTCGGTTTTGCTGATCAATTCCTTGGCAATAATGATGTCATGGGATTTACCGGGGACGACCAGGGCAATGTATGGATTGCCACCAACGGAGGAGGGATCTGCAGGTTCGATCCGGTCAGGCGTCAATTCAACCGGCTTGTTTTCAATAGCAGCCAGCAGGTTTTGATGGCCAATAATGATGTCCAGGACATATTGTTTGATTCCGGCGGTAACCTGTGGATCGGCACCTGGGCAGGCGGCATTGACAGGCTCAGCAGGGAGGGGATAAGGATCCGCAATTACAGGCTGATCAACAGCCTGGGGGCGGAAATCAACAACGTTTTTACCCTATACCAGGACCCGGAAGGCAGGATATGGGCAGGTACCGCAGGAAACGGTCTGTTCCTGTACGACAAAAGGGAAGATGCCTTCCTGTCATTTTCCTGCGGGAGCAACCCTGATCTGATATCGGCGCAGTCCTTTGTTACTTCGATGCTCTATGATGCTGAAAACAACTTCTGGGTGGGTACTATTTACGGCCTGGTGAAGATGAAAATGCAGGACGGACGGCCGGTTCAATGTGTTAATTACCTGAACTCGGATGATCCTTCCAGTCTCAGCAGCAATGTGGTGGAATGTATTTTTGAAGACAGCAAGGGCAGGATCTGGATCGGAACCTCAGACAAAGGGCTCAACCTGTTCAACCAACAGGACAATTCCTTTACCCGGTTTCAAAAAACGGACGGTATATCCTCCAATGCCATCAAAGGCATCCTGGAAGATGACGAAGGATTTTTATGGATCAGCACGGGCAAAGGCATTTGCAGGTTTCATTATGAAAAAAACACTTTCAGAAATTTCACCCGTGAGGACGGGCTCAATTCCAATGAGTTTAATTTAAATGCCTGCTTTCGTGCCGGGAACGGAGAATTTTACTTTGGCAGCGAAAACGGATTTAATATATTCTATCCCGGAAAGATCAGTGAAAATAATGCAATCCCTGCCGTTTATCTTACCGGACTGAAAATAAATAATAAACCGGCTTTGATAGGGGTAAAAGACTCTCCCCTTAAAAAGCATATAATTGAAACCGATGAAATTACCCTCAACTACAAACAAACTTCCTTTTCCATTGATTTTGTGGCTTTGAATTACACCCGGCCTGCGAGAAACCAGTTTTGCTACAAGCTGGAAGGGTTTGATGAGGACTGGAATTGCATCGGCACGCAAAGAACAGCGAGTTATACCAAAATTAAACCGGGCAAATATATTTTTAAAGTAAAAGGCTCCAATAACGACGGAATCTGGAATGAACAACCGGCTGAGCTTAAAATTACCATCAAACCTCCATATTGGGAAACCTGGTGGGCCAAGCTTTTTTATATGTTGCTGGTTTCGGCAGCCGTGCTGGTTGCCATTAACATCAGGAATGAAAGGATCAGTATCAGGAACAAGCTGAAACTGGAACAGCTGGCCAGGGAAAAAGAACATGAACTCAACGAGGCGAACATTCATTTCTTCACCAATATCGCACACGAATTCCGTACCCCGTTGAATTTAATCCTTGCCCCTCTTGAAGGCATAATCACTAAAGCCGAATCAAAAATCAAAGGGCAGCTGATGGTGATCTATCGAAATGCCAACCGGTTGCTGCAACTGACTAACAACCTGATGGATTTCAGAAAGCTGGAGGAGGGACGAACCAAACTCAAAGTGCAGCATGGCGATATCCGTCAATATATTGCTGAAATACTGAATTATTTCAAAGTTAACTCGAGAAACCTGCAGGTCGACTTTGAAGCAGGAAACTCACAGACCTCCATTATGGGATGGTTTGATCCCGCAAAGCTGGAGACCATTTTACTGAACCTGCTGTCGAATGCCTACCAGCACACCCCTGATAAAGGCAGGATAAGCATTACCGCCGGTGTACTAAACAGCACGGAATTAAAACAAAAATATCCTGACGCCGGAGTTGATATTCAGAGCAGGAGCAAATACATCGAAATTGATGTCAGCGACAATGGCGAAGGTATTCCGCCTGAAGAACTGCCTTTCATCTTTGACAAATTCTACCGTGGAAAATCGAGTGAAATACGCAGAAACCAGGGAACCGGAATTGGCCTGACCTTAACCAGGGGTTTGGTTGAAATGCACCATGGCAGGATTTGGGCCGAAAGCACGCCGGGCGTTAATACCCGTTTCATCGTTGTGCTGCCCATTGATGCAGAAGCCTATAAGGAAGATGACCTGTTGCCGGAATCGGTCGGCGTCCTGAAAAGAAACATCATTGAAAATCCGGAACCCGGAGCCCGGATGAGAGACAAGGACCCGGATGCCGATCCGGAGCAGGAAAAAGAAAAACCCGAGATCCTTATCGTAGAGGATAATGAAGAGCTAAGGGCTTTCCTGGTGAAAGAGCTGGGCAACAAATTCAAGGTGGCTCAGGCCCATGACGGAAGGACCGGAATTGAACTGGCACAGAGGGAAATTCCCGATCTGATCGTCAGTGATATTATTATGCCAAATATCAGCGGGATAGAATTGTGCAGTACCATAAAAACCGATGTAAGGACCTGTCATATTCCGGTCATCCTGCTTACGGCCAAAACAAGCATCAAAGAACAGATCGAGGGTATTGAGACCGGCGCTGATGTCTATATAACAAAACCTTTTAATATTCAGTTCCTTTGTGCACAGATTAACCAGCTCATACGCTCGCGGCGCGATTTGTATGCCTATTTCAGCAAGGAGGTTTACTTCATGCCCAACAAACTGACTGAGCGGGAACTGGATCAGGAATTCCTGAACGAAACCATCGATTATATTGTTAAGAATATCACCGACAATTCGCTGAATGTTGAGGGTCTTGCTGAACATTTAAAACTAAGCCGCAGTAATGTTTACAGAAAAATCAAGGCCTTGACGGGGCAATCCATCATCGAATTCATCACGATGATCCGGTTGAAACAGGCTGTCAAAATGATGGAAACAGGTCGGCAAACGCTGGCCGAGATCGCCTACCTTACCGGATTTACGTCACCCTCCTATTTTACCAAATGTTTTAAAAAGCAATACGGAAAACCGCCTTCAGAATACCTGGCAAAATAGTCCGTCATTTCCATTGCTGAACAGATACTTTTCATCCGGAACCTTTCCTGTTCCATCCGGCTTATCGTTTAACATCTGAACCATCGGATCCTTATGTTTTGCCCACGCCAGGGCCATGTCCGGTTATTGCATCAATATTCCAATTGATTGGCTGAAATATTATAGTCCCGTGATGGAGGTGTAAATATCTTTAACTGTATTATTATGGAAAATTACAGCCATGAAGAACTGACCTGAGTACAATGAAGAATCAAACATACTAATTATAAAGGCCTAATGAAAAGAATAAACAAAAAGAAGCATCAACCCCTTTCCATGGTGAACAAAACCAGCTGGAAAACGGGGCCGGCAGTGTTCCTGTTGCTGCTTGCCATGTTGTTCAATGCATCAGCATTCGGGCAAAATGGTACCGTGGTCAAAGGAACCGTGCTGGACGAATCGCAGCAACCTGTTATCGGTGCCACCGTGATACTGAAGGCGGACTATACCATAGGGACCGTCACGGATATGAATGGCGCATTCACGCTGGGAATCCCCGCCGGGAACCAGGTCATCATTGTATCTTTCGTTGGGATGGAGCCCCAGGAAATTGCCGTGAGTGGTGCGGACAATATCACGGTGGT
>CAYMJH010000228.1:0-480 GCA_964390385.1 uncultured Bacteroidales bacterium
TACCTTTGAATTTCATTGCCTGTTGGAAATATATTGTTTACAAACCGGAAATGAAATATTGCCTGTTAACGCTTATGCTATGCCTTTTCAATGTTTCTCCGGCATGGTGCAGCAGCGAGACTGAAAAGCTGTTGAAAGAACTGCAACAGTCTATTCTTGACAAAAATACCTACCAGCATCAGAAGGAGGAGCGGATCAATGCCCTGGTTGCCCGGCTGCCTGCATCGGCAGTCAACCGTGACCAGCTGGCGGAGATTTATGAAAAGCTTTATGCTGAATACAAATCATTCATTTACGATTCGGCGTTTAAGTATGTCACCCGTATTAACGAACTAGCCGATGAATCGGGCGATCTCCACCGGATCAACCGCGCCCGCATCAAGTTGGGTTTTACGCTTTTATCCTCCGGCCTTTTCAAGGAATCGCTCGACATCCTCAACAGTATCCGGCCCGAAGCCGCCGATACCTCCACGCTGAGCG
>CAYMJH010000228.1:490-6088 GCA_964390385.1 uncultured Bacteroidales bacterium
TTTCTGTAATAGCCCGTACCTATTACGACCTGGCTGACTATGACAATGACGACCACTATGCGAAGATCTACCGGACAAATGGTAACCTTTATCTTGACTCAGCCATACGCCTGCTGGATGAACAGATTCCTGAATACTGGTATGCCATGGGATTGCGTAAAATGAAATCGGATGACCTGAAAGGCTCTTCCGATGCTTTTAATTACCTGATCTCACAATATGATCTTCCTGAACATGAACTGGCCATTGCGACCTCAAGCCTGGGCTATGTGTATTCCTTGCTGGGCCGAACCAGCGAAGCGATCGACATGCTGATCAGGGCGGCTGTTGCCGATATCAGATCCTCCACCAAAGAAACCGTGGCCCTCAGAAACCTGGCCCTGCACCTGTATAATAAAGGGGAAATAAACAAGGCCTACCAGTTTATTAAAATCGCCTTCGACGACGCCACTTTTTACAATGCACGGCACCGCAAAATAGAGATCGGGGCAGTGCTGCCCATTATTGAAGGAGAAAGACTGACCAACGCCGAACGGCAAAAAAAGCAGCTGCTGAAATACTCGGTGCTGATAACCGTGTTGTCTATACTCCTCATTGTTTTTGCCCTTATCATTTATAAGCAATTGGGAGAGCTGAAAAAAGTTAAGCTGAAACTGCAGGAGATCAACGCCGACCTTAAGAAAATGAATGACAGCCTCGAAGAAGCCAACAAGATCAAGGAGAAATATATCGGGTATTTTTTCAAGGTGAATTCCATCTATATTGAAAAAATTGAGGAATTTCAGAAACTGGTGCACCGGAAAATAGTCGCCCGGCAATTTGACGACCTCGATGACCTCATTAAAAACAGCTATTTCAGAAAGGAAAGGGAAAATCTTTATGTCAACTTTGACAAGATCTTTCTGAAAATATTCCCCCATTTCGTGGAAGAATTCAATGCCCTGTTTAAAGAAAGCGACCGTATTATACCCGGGGAGGACGAACTGCTGAATACCGATCTGCGCATTTATGCCCTCATGCGGCTGGGCATTTCCGACAATGAGCAGATCGCCAAATTTCTCGATTATTCGGTCAATACCATCTACACCTATAAGACCAAGATCAGGAACAAAACCATCGTGCCCCGTCACGAGTTCGAGGAGCGGATCATGGCCATCAAAGCCATCTGAAAGATTTACCAGATTTCAGATTAACAGATTTACTGGTTTACAGATTAACAGATTACTGATTACCATTTACCGTTCACCGTTTACCGTTTACCGTTTACCGTTCACTTTCTTCCCCTCCATAAAACATCTATATTTTTCACCGCCTTTCTTTTCCTTATTATTCTATGCAATAGATTATTACCCGGATATCCCTTGCCCGGATATCTATATTGGCCCTGTAATAATTTGCTTTGGCATCCGGGTACAATAGATTTGTTACGCCCCTGTAATAATATACAAATCAACCCCGGCAAATAATAAACTAATCTTTTAACTCGGATACCATGAAAAACAACTTATTAACCTGCTTTAAACCAAAACCGGTGAATCTCAGCATAAAGTCCCTGCTGACGATGAGATTGACCGTTTTCTTCCTTTTTGCAGCGATCCTGATCTCCTCAGCCCGTAACGTACTATATGCGGATGACAGGGCGGATGAGGCAAAGACCGGAAACCTCCAGGAGATACTCATTAAAGGAAGGGTCACCGCGGCCGATAACCAGGAGCCTCTTCCGGGGGTGAATATCATTGTAAAAGGTACAACAACCGGTACCGTTACAAATATGAACGGTGAATATGAAATAGTGGTGCCCTCGCCTGAAGCAGTGCTTGTTTTTCAATATGTCGGATACCTCACCGAAGAGATCCCGGTGGGAGAACAGACTATGGTAAACATGCAGCTTGTGATCGACGTGATTCAGCTGGGCGATGTGGTTGTGGTCGGCTATGGCACCATGCGGAAACAGGACCTGACCGGGTCCATCTCCTCCGTTTCTTCGGAAGAGCTGCATAAAGGCGTCATTACCACCACCGAACAGATGCTGCAGGGGAAGGTGGCCGGACTGACCGTCATCAAAGGTTCCGGTGATCCCACTGAAGGGGCCACCATGCGATTAAGGGGCGGCACTTCCCTGAGCGCAGGCAGCAGTCCCCTGGTTGTGGTCGATGGCATTCCCGGCGTAGATATCAATACTATTCAGCCTTCTGATATTCAAACCATTGATGTTTTGAAAGATGCGTCAGCGGCGGCTATCTACGGTTCCCGCGGGGCCAACGGCGTGGTCATCATCACCACCAACAGGCCCGGAAAGGGCAGGAGGGTTGAATACAACGGTTATGCGGCCTTTGGAAAGCCTTCCAATTACCTCGATCTGCTCTCAGCAGACGAGTGGCGGCAGAAAGTGGTGGAGTATAACAAAACAAGGGCCATTGACTGGGGTTCCGACACCGACTGGCAGAAAGAGATCTCACAAAACTCCGTCTCGCACTCGCATACGTTGTCCTTCAGCAATACCGGTGAAGACGGGGGATACAAGGCTTCCATAACGTATATGAACAATGAGGGCATCATAAAAACCAGCTACCTCCGAAGGCTGGGAGCCAGCCTGTCGGGTTTCACCTATGGACTCAACAATAAACTGAAGCTCGATTTCGGCATGCATACGGCTTTCGATGAATACAATCCCGTCAACAGGGCTGTTTTCGAAAGAGCCTATAATGTCAATCCCACCGCCCCTGTCCTCGATTCAACCGGAGCCTATTTTCAAACCGAGGGCAATATAGCCGAAAATCCGGTTGAGATCCTCATGAACGTCAACAATGACAATACCAACAAACGCCTGCTCGGTTACGCCAAGGCCGAGCTGGAACTGGTAAAAGGATTGAAGGCCATCGTGAATGCATCGTATGAATATCATTCACACCAGGGCCGGTATTACCTGCCGACCTATTCGCGCTTCGGAACAACCGACGGCGGTTATGCAAACCGGTCGGTGGGCGATTATACCAACCTTCAGCTCGAAACGTATTTAACCTATGAAAAAGAACTGCTCGAGTCGCACAGGATCAACGTGATGGGGGGTTACTCCTACCTCGATAACACGTATGAAGGATTTTTTGCACAGCGGCGCACATTCGATACGGATTTGTTTTCGTATAATAACCTTGGAGCAGGCCTGGATACCCGTAGCGATGATGTAAGCTCATACCGGGGCAATGCTAAACTGATCTCCTTCTTCGGCCGGGCCAATTACAGCTACCGGGGAAGGTATATCCTGACGGCCACCCTGAGACGTGACGGTTCAAGCCGGTTCGGAAAGAATAATAAATGGGGTTTGTTCCCATCGGTAGCCGGTGCCTGGAGAATATCCGACGAAGCTTTTCTCAGCTCAGCATCAGGTTGGCTGACACTGTTTAAATTGCGCGCCGGCTATGGCATTACCGGCAGCCAGGAAGCGATCGGTGAATACACAACGCTGGCATTACTGGGTATTGAAGGCGGCAAATACTACGATCCCGAAACAGAAACCTGGAAAGTATCTTATTCTCCGATCCAAAATGAGAATCCTGACCTGAAATGGGAAACGACCATGCAGACCAATATCGGTTTTGACATCGGCCTGTTTAACAAAGTAAAAGCCACGATAGATATCTACAGGAAACTGACCAGTGACCTGTTGTTTACCTATTCCGTACCCATGCCGCCCAACCTGTATCATGAAACACTGGCCAATGTAGGAGAACTTTCCAATAAGGGAGTGGAATTGACCATCGGCTGGAATGTACTGCAACACCATGATCTCAATTGGAATGTTAACCTGACGATGGCAAAAAACACCATGAAGATTGAGAAATTATCCGAAGGCTTATATGAGACCGATGCGGTTCAGTCGGGTTCCCTGCATGGCCTTCGGGGAATGTCAAATCAATATGCACAGACCATCCGGGAAGGATACGCCGTGGGGACCTTCTGGGGCCAGGAATGTGCCGGCCTGAATGAAAAGGGCAAATTCCTCGATGTGAACGGTAACGTGATGGAGAAGGCTGATTCCCTCAATAAAGACCTGGGCAATCCGCAGCCTAAATTAAGCCTGGGATTCAGCACATCGGTAACCTATAAGAATTTCGACCTCAGCGTTTCAGCGTATGGACTCTTCGGACAGAAGGTGTTGAACGCTACGGCCATGTCAATGAACGACCAGACCCGTTTCCCGGCCCTGAATGTCCCGCTTACGATGTTCAATGATTCCATCACCTCAGCGCCGACATTCAGCAGTTACTGGATCGAAAATGCCTCATTTTTCAGGCTGCAGTCGGTGACCCTCGGATACAGCTTCCATCTCAAAAAGATCGGTATCGATAGGCTCCGCCTCTATGTAATGGGAGAGAACCTGTTTGTCATTACACCCTATACTGGCCTTGATCCCGAGATCAGGATCGAGGAATATGATGCCTCAACAGGGAAAATGGATGCCCTGAAAAATCCGGGGATCGACCGGTATGATATCTATCCGAGGCCAAGAACTCTTACCGTAGGATTAAATCTCGTTTTTTAAGGAAATGAATAATGCCTGAATATGAAAAACAGTCAACTGAAAAATCAAATTACCATGAATCCGAAAACAGTCATTATGGCATTCGCTTTTGCCCTGGGGGCAACAGCCTGCACAAACCTGGAAGAAGAATTCTTCAGCGTTGTCCCGTCTGCTGAATACGGGATCACCTCAAGCGAAATACAAACCATTGCAGGCAGCGCCTATGCTTCACTCAGGGGGTTTAAGGATGATGTTTCCAATTGTTACCCTGCAAGCGAATACGTGTATTTCCTGATCGAAACCGTATCGGATGAATTTTGTGTTCCCCAGCGCGGATCAGACTGGTACGACAACGGCCGGTACCAGGACGCCCAGACCCATAATTTAAAACCCGACAATGCCATGGTGCTGAGCGCATGGAAGTATTGCTATGCAGGAATTTCAAAATGCAATTTTGTAATTTATTCCATCGAACAGGCAGGGCTACCTGAAAATGAGGAAGCTGTTGCGAAAGCTGAAATAAGGGGAGTGAGAGCCTACTATTATTATCTGTTATTGGATTGGTTCGGCAATGTTCCGCTTTCAACCTCATACACAGAACCAGAACTTCCTGCCAACTCTTCCCGGGACCAGGTGTATGCGTTTGTCGAATCGGAATTGCTCGCGATCAATGACCTGTTGCAGCCCCAGGCGGAGTATGGCCGCTTTACCCGGTCTGTAGCCAATACTTTGCTGGCCCGGTTGTACATAAACTCAGAGGTATATATTCAAACGGCACGCTGGCAGGATTGCATTGATGCCTGCAACCGGGTAAGCGGGTATAAGCTCACCGACAGGGTGCTGGATAACTTCATCCAGGAGAACCAGTTTTCCGGGGAGATCATCTTTGCCATTCCCTATGATCACAAAGAGGACACCGAAGGCAATTACTTCCTGTCGCTGACCTACCACTACAACCACTGGCAGGCCATTTCAGCTTCGGCCGGGGGATGGTCGTGGTCGGTCAACGGACCCTGCGCGCAACCGGGTGTTTATTCTTCATTTGAACCGGGGGATGAGCGGATCGCCTCCATGTG
>CAYMJH010000229.1:0-6058 GCA_964390385.1 uncultured Bacteroidales bacterium
TGTGGCTTGCCAAAACTCAAAACGAAACCCGGCAGTTCAAAAGCGCCGAGGAGATCCTGAACGCCCTTTCCCACAAGGAAAAATTTCCGAAGGATCTTGCAGCCGGCCTTCATGCAACCTGGGCCGATTATTTTCTTAAGCAGAATGATTTTAAACCGGCCATTGCATCGCTGGAAAAAACGCTCGATTTCAAGCTTCCAAAGAACGACCGCACCCGTTACACTTTTATCCTGGCCCAGTTGCACGAAAAAACCGGCAATCTTAAAAAGGCAACTGACCTTTACGGGCAGGTGATCAGGATGAATCCTCCCTACACGCTGGCCTTCAATGCCCGCATTAACCGTGCCCTCACTTACCAGCAGGGATTCGGCAAAGCGGGTGAGATCGAGCAGGAGCTGATGAAGATGCTGAAAGATGATAAAAACCTCGATTACCGCGATCAGATCTACTATGCACTGGGAGATCTCGCCGCCAAGGAAGGCGACCGGCAAAAAGCCATAGGGCAGTATAAGAACTCCGTACTATATAATACCGGCAACACCGATCAGAAAGCCCGTTCCTTTCTCACCCTGGCCGACCTTTATTACAGCCTGCCCGATTACGTCAATGCCCAGGCTTATTACGACAGTACCGTAACCCTGATCGACCCTTCGTTTAAGAACTATGACCTGATCAGCGCCAAATCAATCAACCTCACCCACCTGGTTACAGCCCTCAACACATTCACGCTGGAAGACAGCGTTCAGCGCCTGGCAAAGCTCAGCGATCCCGAATTGCTTGCCTTTATCGACCGGATCATTGATGATGTAAGGCAACAGGAAGAAATCGAAAGGCAAAAAGAACAGGATCGCTTGCTGAATGAGCAGTTCGGCCGGGAAATGACGGGCCAGAGCAATCTTCCGCTCACTGACAAGGCAGCATCGGCCAAGTGGTATTTTTATAACGATGTTGCGAAGAATATGGGCTATAAAGAGTTTAAGCTCAAGTGGGGAAACCGCGGGCTCGAAGATCACTGGCAGCGGCAGAACAAAGCCATGGCCGCCTTTGGTACAGCCGCGGAAAACGGCGAAGATGAAACCGAAAAGACTGTACAGGAATACCAGCTCAGCAACAAGTCACGGGAGTATTACCTCAGGAACATACCCCGCAACGATTCAATGCTGCAGGCTTCCCATAAACGCACTGAAGATGCGCTTTATAACATGGGGATTATTTATAAAAATGAGCTGAAAGACAATCAGCAATCCAAAGCATCCTTCCGGGAGCTGATGAAAAGATACCCACTGACGGAATACCGGCTGGCCGTTTATTATAACCTGTATGCCATGGCAAAAGAAGAAAATGACCAGACTGAAATGAACCACTATCAGCAAAAGATCATTGCCGAATTCCCTGAAAGCATCTATGCCAGGATACTGACAAATCCCAATTACCTGAAGGAAATGGAAGCCGAGGAAAAAAGGATCCTGCAGCATTATGAAGAGACATACGACCTGTATAAGGCTGGCTTATACCCCGAGGTCATAACCCGTGCCAACCATGCCCTCTCCGGTTATCCTTCCGATCCCCTGATCCCCCAGTATGAATATCTCCGTGCATTATCCCTGGGCAAAACTTCGGATGCCAAAACTTTCAGGGAAGCGCTGAATGAAATTACCGAAAAATATCCCAAAACCGAGGTGTCGGAAGCTTCGCAGAACATTATTGCCTATATGAACAAGGAACATCCCGAATTGCTGGAGGAAGAAGAAAAAGAGAAGGCCGAACAGCTTTACCAGGTTGATGATAGCGCCGTCCATATGGTTGCCTGCGCAGTCAGCAAAAAATCCAATAACAATCAGCTCGTATTTAACCTTATCAATTTTAACCTCGATTATTTCGATAAGGATAACCTCACCATTGAAACAATCGAGATCAATCCCCAGCAGAATCTGCTGCTGGTAAAATCCTTCCCCGGCAAGGAAAAAGCCCTGCAATATATCGCGCTGATGAGGACCGATGAAAAAGTGCTCCGGGATTACGACAACCCGTTGCTCGATATTTTTTCCATTTCCGCCGGGAACCTCAGCATCCTGCTTGAGGACAAATCACCTGCCCGCTACCTGAAATTCCATTCAGAACACTATTAATTCATTCCCTATGAAAAAAATCAGAATTTTATGGGTGGATGATGAAATGGATCTGCTGAAGCCCCATATCATGTTCCTGCAGGAGAAGGGATATGAGATGGAAACTGCCACCAACGGACAGGATGCCATTGAGATGGTGAAAAACCGTTACGTCGACCTCGTCTTCCTGGATGAGAATATGCCGGGACTGAGCGGCATTGAAACCCTTGCCAAGATCAAAAGCATAAAGGCCGGCCTTCCGGTTATCATGATCACCAAGAGTGAAGAGGAAAATATCATGGAAGCGGCCCTGGGAGCAAAAATTGCCGATTATCTTATTAAGCCCGTCAATCCAAACCAGATCCTGCTTTCCATAAAAAAAAACCTGGAGACCAAAAAGCTGATCACCCGTGAGACTACTTCGGCTTACCAGTCTGAGTTTTCCTCCATCGGAACCAGCATCAACAGCGCCTCCGCCTATTCCGAATGGGTAGAGATCTATAAAAAGCTCGTTTTCTGGGAACTGGAATTTGAGCGATCCGAAGACCCGGGCATGACCGAAATATTAAGAATGCAGAAGGCTGAAGCCGACGCAGGTTTCAGCAGGTTCATCCGCAACAGCTATACCGGCTGGTTCAGGGAAAATGCCACCGATAAACCCCTTCTTTCCCCCGGCATTTTTAAGGAGAAAGTATTCCCGTTGGTAGAAAACGGGCAAAAGGTTTTTGTCATCCTCATCGATAATCTGCGTCTTGACCAGTGGCGCGTCATTTCACCGGTAATCAGCGAATATTTCATTGCGCGTGAAGATTCGCTGTTTTGCAGCATCCTGCCGACCGCAACACAGTACGCCCGGAATGCCATGTTTGCCGGACTCATGCCCAGGGAGATCCAGCAGCTGAATCCCGGGCTGTGGCTTAACGATGATGAAGAAGGAGCCAAAAACATGAACGAGGAAGAACTGTTGCAGAAGCACCTGAACAGGCACGGGAAAAAATACAGGCTTTATTATGACAAGATCATCCATTCCAAAAGCGGGAAAAAGCTGGTCGACAATTTCAGCAACCTGCTGAATTATGACCTGGTGGTTGTGGTCTATAATTTTATCGACCTGCTCTCGCATGCCAATACCGAGATGAATATGATCCGGGAGCTGGCCGGTAATGATTCAGCCTATCGTTCACTTGTGCTTTCGTGGTTTCAGCATTCACAGTTGCTCGATTTCATTCGCCTGCTGGCCGGTAAGAACGTAACCGTGATCTTTACCACCGATCACGGATCCATCCGGGTCAACAATCCCGTGAAGGTCATCGGGGACAAAAAAACATCAGCCAACCTGCGTTACAAAATGGGGAAAAACCTGAATTACAACCCGAAAGAAGTGTTCGAACTGACCGATCCTTTTGTTGCCAGGCTTCCGAAAGCCGATGTAAGTTCAAAATACATCTTTTCCATGGCCCATGACTTTTTCGTCTATCCGAACAACTACAACTATTTTGTGAATTATTACAGGAACACCTACCAGCATGGAGGAATTTCCATGGAAGAGATGCTGGTGCCCTTTGCCGTTATGACGCCGCGCTAACCTGATGGAAAGAGGATATGACCACTGTTAAAATACCTTCGCTGCAGCATCTCGATCACGCTGCCGAACGCTTCCTGGAACTGACAAAAGAGCATAAGAAATTTGCCTTCACCGGAGCCATGGGAAGCGGAAAAACCACATTCATCAACGGGATATGCCGGAAACTGGGGGTCATCAACCTGGTCACCAGCCCTTCCTTTGCCCTGGTCAATGAGTACCGGACTGCCTCCGGCGAATTGATCTTTCATTTTGATTTCTACCGGATAAAGTCGATCACCGAGGCTTTTGACCTGGGATACGAAGAATATTTCTACAGCGAGGCATGGTGCTTCATCGAGTGGGCTGAAAAAGCCCGGGACATCCTTTCGGATGAATTCGTCGCCGTGCATATCGAAGTACTGGATGACAATGCCAGGCAGGTTTCCATTGAATGCTAAAGAATCCTCCGCCTTCGTTTATCTTCCTTCTTCCTTCTGTAATCTTCCTTCTGTAATCTTCCATCTTCAATCTTCCATCTTCAATCTTCCTTCTTTGATCTTCCTTCTTCAATCTTCCTTCTTTAAATAATTTGACTATCTCCTCCATATGTATTAATTTAGGTTCGTATAACAGCAAATTAAACCAGCTGCCATGGTAAAACAGAAACCTGATCCGTCCACCAATCCATTGATGTACGGGGGGATCCTGCCACAGGAAGAAATGCTTTCCGTGGGCAAAAAGCATAAAAAACTGGTGATTGGCATTCCCCGGGAAAATCAGCAGGTAGAGCAGCGGATCCCGCTGACCCCTGAAGCCGTTGAAGTGCTGGTGAACGACGGACATGAAGTGTTCCTTGAAACAAAGGCCGGTGAAGGGGCCCGGTATACCGATACCGATTACAGCGAATGCGGGGGAATGATATCCGAGTCGAGGAACAAAATTTTCGCTGCCGATATCATCCTGAAAGTATCGCCGCTGGAACAGGATGAAATAGAAATGCTCACCGGAAGCCAGGTCGTCATTTCCGACATTCATCATAGCCACCTGAACGAAACCTATGTCAGGAGCCTGATGCAAAAAAAGATTACGGCCATTGCCTTTGACATGATCCGGGACGAATACGACTGTTACCCTTTTGTGCAATCCATGAGCGCCATTTCCGGCATCTCGGCCATTATCATGGCAGGCGAATACCTGAGCAATCACAGCGGGGGCAAGGGCGTTATGCTGGGAGGCATTTCCGGCATCACCCCCACCGAGGTGGTCATCATCGGGGCAGGCACGGCAGCTGAATTTGCTGCCAGGGCTGCCCTTGGACTCGGCGCTTTTGTCAAGGTGTTCGACAACTCACCGCATAACCTCGAACTGTTGCAGCAGAACCTCGGCCATCGCCTGCATACCTCCATTTTTCACCCCAAGGTGTTACGGAGAAACCTGAAATCAGCCGACGTGCTGATCGGCACCATACAGTTGCAGGATAAAGGACCCCGTTATTTTGTCACCGAGGACATGGTGCGCGAAATGAAAAAAGGATCCGTCATCATCGATCTGAGCATCGACCAGGGAGGATGCATCGAGACCTCGGAATACCGCACCATGATGGATCCGGTATATACCCGGCATGACGTGATTCACTATTGTGTCCCCAATATGCCTTCGAGGGTGGCCCGGACCGCATCCATTGCCCTGAGCAACATCCTGTCTCCCATCATGGTCTCCATGGCTGCATCAGGAGGATTTAAACCCTTCCTGAAAGCCAATATGGGCGTGAGATCAGGCGTATACATGCTGAACGGTATCCTTACCAGTGAACCGATCGGGAACAGGTTCGGTCTGCCTTCCAAAGATATTGACCTGCTGATGGCCGCATTTTAAATAATGCTGCCGTGTTCAATAAAATAATTGAATTACAAACCAGGGTCAGCCTATGATCTATGACAATATGATCGAACTCAGGAGCCGGCTGCTGAAGATAAATGCCGGATCAGTGCTGGATGTAGCCTGCGCGATCCCGGGACCGGTCTATATTCGCATGCTGCGCGGCGAGATACCCCGGCTGTTTGGGACGGACCAGCCGATGCAGTTGGGCAAAGCCCGGACCTTGAGTGCCGGGAACGACCTGCTCCTTTTGACGAGCGGTATTTGTACGGAAGAAGCGCTTCGCGCTATCCCGGCCCTGCAGCGCCGAGGTGTGTCCATCCGGCACATGCACATCTCCACCCTTAAGCCCTTTGCCGACCCCGCGGTTATGGAAGCGGCGGCGCAGGCGCGTTACGGGGTTATTACAATGGAAAACCATTCGGTTATCGGCGGGTTGGGGACGATCATGGCGGAACAGATGGCCGAGGCCGGCTTGGGCCTACCGCTCATTCGGCTGGGCCTTCAG
>CAYMJH010000230.1:0-5942 GCA_964390385.1 uncultured Bacteroidales bacterium
GAGACGCGATGGAAAAATGTAGAGACGCGATGCATCGCGTCTCTACAATGGTTCAAAAATCATTTGTTGTTTTAACAAACATTTTTATTTCACCACCATGCATTTCCGGGTTTGTGTATTATCACCGGTTGTTAACCGGCAATAATAAATGCCACTCCGTAATCCGTTCGCATTGAATGAAATCCTGTGTTGTCCCGGTGGCAGTTCATTATCAACCGGAACGGCAACTGTGCGCCCCATGCCATCAAAGACCTGAAGTTTTACCGGTGAACGGTTCGAAAGCGAAAAGGTGATTTCCATATTATTCATACAGGGATTGGGATAAACAGCAAAAGCTGAAATTGAATACGCCATTTCAGGACGCTCCGTTGAGTTTATTGTGCCTGTGTCAGCAACAGGATTGAACATCTCAACGGTCTTCAATCGCACATTGGCCGGCCCTGCACCCCCTATGGTATAAATTCTTTCATAGGCCGTGTCGGCTGCAAGGCCCCACCGGGGCGTTGGTATCGAAGTCAGGGTTGTCCAGCTGTCCAGCTCCGGAATATAAGATTCAACGGATCCGACAAAATCCTGAAATCCATTCGCCCCGCCCAATATGACAATTTCACCATCTGAAACAGTGCCGGCATGTGCAAACCGGGCAGAAGGCATGGATGGTTTCGTTGTCCATGTGTCTGTAGCAGGATCGTATTCTTCAACCACCGACAGACCGGCAAGGGTGTTATTATAAGCTCCTCCTACTGCATAGAGCTTTCCATTAACGGATGATAAACTAAAACAAAACCTTGCGGTCGGCATATCCGTCTTTTTCGACCAGGTACCGGTAACCGGGTCATATTCTTCCAGTGTTTTGTATGCTTCGTTCCATCCGGTCGGCGCCCCGCCTGCAACATAGATTTTGCCGCCGGAAGCACAGGCTGCTGCACCCAGCCTTGCTGAAGGCATGTCTGCTTTTTGGATCCAAGTGTCCAATGACGGATCATATTCATAGGTCTCTGAAAGAGCAGTTCCCATAAGACCGGAGGAACCTCCGAAAACATATATTTTGCCATTCACAACGGTTGCGGCAAAATTCATTCGGGCCTGTGGTATGTTTGCCTTACTGATCCAACTGTCAGTGAGCGGATCATACATTTCGACCGTTGAAAATGACTGGGTTGGATTATCACAGCCTCCTAACGCGTAAAGCATACCATTGGATGAGCAAACCGAGAACAGATTTCTTTTTGTGGGCATATCTGCCTTTGTTTCCCAACCATCTTGTGCATAGGAACAAATCTCGGAAAAGCACAAAACAATAAATGCAATTGCACTCAGGCCGGGACAATGATCAACGTAGTTATTTGTTTTCATGGTTATAAGTTTTGAATTATTTTCAATTCAAAACTAGGGATTGCCCTTACAAAAGGCTTTCAGAAAAAGCCCAAAGGCTTTAGGAAATATGTCATAACGGGTATGAATGAAATATTGCCTGTTCAGCAGGACCTGTCAGTCGCCCGGCTTTGCCGGGTGACTGGTTGCGATTTATTGACCTTACTGCCGGCCAGGTTTGCTGATTTGTCGATTGGATACCCTTGAATACCCTTTCGGGGTGCCAGATTCGATTGGGAACGAGATCTTCAGTCACTCGGTGGAACCGAGCGACTGCTTAGAGCGCAGGTGTTATTTATTTTTGATTTATAAATTTTTCGATCGTTTGATTAAAGTCTATCATTTCCTCATACATCTCTTTAACAGTTTCTAAATCAAAATCAATATATGAATCGTAATCACCTTTTGTCCTTCTATTGAAGGCCTTATTGATTATTCTCCCGTATTTTGAATCAATTAGGCCCTCGTGTATGAAGTTTTTGTTAAACCAGCCGATTATTTGCGCATGCTTAGATGTCTCAAATTCGTATTTTAATCCTAATGCCAGAAGCGAATAGAACATTGAGTAATATATCCTGTTGATTGCAGCCCGACGTCTATCATGAGAGATTAACAGTTCAACATCAACCTGCGTATCCTTTGCCGCAGCTAATCTGGACTTGATTAAATCCAGCCTATCTTTATTATCAATACTCATGCGTAAATTCCGTTTTTAAGAGCATTGACAAATATGGGTTGTTTGCCTCGTTGTGTTTTAAGCTCTTTGGTTGAAAGCAAATGAGCGTCAATTATTATATCATATTTTAAATCAATATCATAACAAATATCTAAAATCTTATTTTCATCATTTTTATTATAATCTTGGTTCAAAAGAATTACTACGTCATAATCTGAGTACTCATGCGCATTATTATTTGCTTGTGAACCAAATAATACAACATTTTTAACAGCATCAGAATAGTACTCTTCCAGTTTTTGCTTCAGATCAATCAATATGATTCTCTTGTCAGTCATTGTTATGAAATTTTAGCTAAGATACTAAATATCCTGTTCTCCTGCAAGTTGCGTTTTTTCTACACTTGCATTCACCGGAGTTGTAAAGGTATTGTAGTATTTTTTTACCGGAAGCCTTGATTTCCTATGCTCCCTTTAATTTCTATACTCAATTCCTGTCATATACTCAGAAGGCGGTTTCCCGAATTGCTTCTGGAAACAATCGGAAAAGTAGGCCGGACTGCTGAATCCCGTTTCATAAGCCACCTCGGAGACGTTTCCGAATTTTTGCCTGAGCAGGCTGGCGGCACGTTTCAGCCTAATGGAACGGATCAGCTCTACAGGCGACTGGTTGGTGAGTGCCTTTATCTTGCGGTGAAGGTGGGAATGACTCATGCCAACTTCCTTTCCCAGCATATCGACCCCGAATTCCGGATCGCTCATATGCTTTTCAATGATTTCCATAGCACGGTTCAGAAACCGTTCATCGGCAGAGGTCACGGCTATTTCTTTGGGAGCGATGGTAATGTCGCGGGAAAACCGTTCCCTCAGCTTTCGCCGCTGCTCTACCAGGTTTTTGACGCGTACCTGTATCTCCTTTGGATTAAAAGGCTTTATGACATAGGCATCTGCCCCGGTTTCCAGTCCTTCCAGTTTGCCTGCCTCAGAAGCCATGGCGGTCAACAGGATAACCGGAATGTGGCTGGTACGCTCGTCGGTTTTCAGTTTTTCACAAAGAACAAACCCGTTCATCACCGGCATCATCACATCGCTGATGATGATATCCGGGATTTCTTCGGACGCCAGATCAAAACCTTCCTGACCGTTGCCTGCCGTTTTAATACTATATTCAGGACTCATTATGGATTCAATATACCGGGCTACGTCTTTATTATCCTCGACAATTAAAAGGATGGGCAGGTTTTCGGAATCCTTCCCGGCTTCCTCTGCCCTTCCAGGTTTTTTTGAAGCATCGGTGATGAACAACGAAATATCCGATTTCATTCTTTCGCGATCGAGATCATGTGTTACCTCCGAAAGGTTTGTGACCGGAATGGTAACGGTAAATTCTGTTCCGGCTGCCGGCCGGCTCTGAACACGGATGGTGCCCTTCATCAGGGTGACCAGTTCTTTGGTCAGCGCCAAACCGATGCCGGTTCCTTTGGATGACACATAGGAATCGTCTTCAGCCTTGAAAAACCGGTTGAACAGTTGAGGCAGCTTATCGGCCGGTATACCGATGCCGTTATCCTTAACTTTTATGATCAGTTCATTTTTGTCCTGTTGCCCGTCAATCTCCATGCAAACATCACCCCTGTCGGCCGTGAATTTAATGGCATTTGACAAAAGGTTGGATACAATCTGCATCAGCTTGTCAGGATCAAAATCCATGACCAGCTGATCCGGATTTGCCTGGATGTTCAGCCTGATGTTTTTACTCCCGGCCAGGGAATTGAAGGATTCAAAAATATACCTGAGGTAGCTGATCACATCTCCCTGGCAATAATTAACAGGCATTGCCTTCGCTTCAGCCTTGGATAAATTCAGCATCTGGTTTATAAGATGCAAAAGGTTCTCTCCGTTTCGCTTGATCATCTGCAATCCCTCGTCCGGCTTCCCGGAAGGATTCACGGCAAGCTGGTCGGCCATTCCCAGGATAATGGTCAGGGGTGTTCTGAATTCATGCGTGATGTTTGTGTAAAGCCTGGTTTTTGCTTCGTCAAGTTCCTTTAAGCGCGATGACTCCAGTATTTTCATCTGGATTGTCTGACCCGCATAATACCGAAGTGTAAAGAAATTAACAACAACCACAACGGCAAACTGGATCAAAAACATCAGGTTGTTAATGACCGGCGTTATGGGTGGGTAGGGAGGAATGAAGGGCTGAAGAACAGCTGCGGCAATAAGGGTAATCAGATAAAAAACAAGCATCAGGACGGCCCGTCTTCCTTTAGGAAAAACCAGGGCATATAAAGGGCCCAGCAAACCAATAAAAACAATGCCGGCGGAATGAAGGATACCTCCCGTAATCAGTATGCCGGTAAAAGCGAACAGTATGTGAAACAGCTGGGTGACAAGACCAAATTCTTCAATGTGATGGCGGACCTTATGAAAAATAACCAGCTGGATCAGGTGAAATACCACATAGGCAATTCCCATCCAGGTCCAGTTGGGAATTTTTAGGATCAGTGACAGGGGAATAAGGGGAAAAACGAGGAATATGGCCAGGTGCAATGAAACCCAGTAGATACGTTTCAGCAAAAGAATATCTTCGCAGTCCCCGGGACGGTATACCGAACGCTCGATCCACCGGTTGATTCTAAGGTTTAACGGTTCAGGCATGCTGTTATCACAATCGCGTAACAGCAATAAATATACTAAATATTGCGGTCAGAAGAATGATTTGGTTTCAGACAAATGCCTTGAGCATCAACTCCGTCCCGATGCCGCTGGTCATCAGCCTTTCCTTGTTGTTCTTCATCAGCGCCTTCGTCCAGTCGGTAAACCCGCCATCGATGATATCGTATGACAGGTTTTGTGCATTGGTGAGATTGATCATGAACCGCAGCCGGCGGTAATAATTCCTGCCGTAGTCACTGTTTTTTTCCACTGCCAGCTCGACATCTTTTCCTGTTCTGATAAGTGTATTCACTGTTTCCATCAGTCTTTCATGATGGCTTTCATCGTAAATAAATATCTTAAGGATTTTCTTTTTGATCCGGTCAGGTTTTATTATCTCTTCAATAATCCTGAAATAAAATCCAACATGTTCCAGCAGGGCGGCCTGTTCAAAACGGTCTGAGCCTTCGTCCCTGCCGGCTGTGCAAAGGGCAAAGATCTTAAAATGAGAGGTGTAGTTTTTGTCCTTAACAGGTTGTGTTCTCATCTGACGCTGGGCTGTCGCCAACTTTACCTGTGCCGTTGACTTTTTATCATGTTGCAGCATTCCCAACCTTCTCACGGCGCATTCCAGGGCCATCACGTTGGTGACGTCTGAAACGACCTCGCAGTTGCGGATGGTAGAAATCACAATATCCTGGTTAACGGGACCCATCAGGCTTGATGTGCCGAGCGAGGTGACAGGAGAAAGTTCAATCGGTACAAAACCATCGGGCAACAGGGAGAAAATGTCGGATTCCAGTTCAAGGAACTTCAGGGGATCGAGGATTGAGGGCTGCACCAGGCGGTTGTTACGATAATCGTTGAAAAGGCCGGAAGTATCCAATTTGGCAACTTTCCGGTTAAAAACATGCAATAACAACGACTGAAGCTCGCTGAATTGAAGTTTATCAATCAGGGCTGTGTCCAGCCCGGGCTGATTTAACCTTTGCAGGATTCGGGTGATAATTTTGGACGGCATGGGGTCAAATACATCAAATTTATTAATTATTACTTAAGCTGCATTATTAAAATAAGAACACGAAGGCTGGAAATTCATTTACGGGCACGAATCACCTCCGATGTGAAGATTGTCATTAATCCACCCCCTGCACCCCCGCCAGCGGGGGACATCTTGCTAATCAAACTTTTGGAGTAATATAGAATTTTGCTTTCAATATTAAGATATAATTGCA
>CAYMJH010000231.1:0-5932 GCA_964390385.1 uncultured Bacteroidales bacterium
AATGCCGAGAATGATATTGCCCGTGTTAAGGTATATTTCAAATTCAGAGGAAAACCTCAGGATCATGGTACCCGCGAAAACCAGGATCAGGCCCACAATACCCCCTGCCATGGAGAGCAGTACCGATTCATATAAAACTTCAAGCACTATGTAATATTTCTTTGCGCCAAGTGCTTTCTGTATGCCAATGATATGGGTGCGCTCCTTCACGGATACAAACATGATGTTGGCGATACCGAAGGCTCCTACGATAACGGCCAGTATGCCGATAAATCCCCCGGCAAAATTGATGATCCCGAAAATGCTTTTGCTCGCTGATTCAAGAATACTGCTCTGGTTCAGCGAAAAATTATCCTTATCCATGGGTTTCAGCCGCCGTATGGCTCTCATCGTGCCCCTGACTTCTTCCCTGAACTGGGTGACGGGTATTTGGCCGGAGGCCCTGACCCAGATGGCAGGATTTGCCCGGTCATCCCGCAGATCAACAAACCTGGCCAGGAAATCAACAGGAACCATGACCACCCTGTCGGATCCTCCGCCCGCCACAAAAGAATTCCCCTCTTTTTCGAACACGCCTACAACGGTGAGATTCAGTCCGTTAATCTTGATGTTCTTGCCTATCGGATCCATCCCTGCAAACAGCTTTTTCATGATCTCATCGCCGATGACGGCAGCATTCCTGCCCGAATGAAACTCAAAAGGCGAGAGAAAGCGGCCCCTGGAGATGCCAAAATTTCTCATCTCCTCGAATTCTTCCGTTGAACCCCAAACCGTGACATTCTCAGCCGAGGCATTGCCGAATTCAATGGTCGAATTAATACTGGAGAAAAATACCACGCTGCGTGCACTCTCCAGCCTTCTCTTCAACAACTGCTGTTCGCTCATTCTCGGGACCGGCCGGTTGAGATATTCCCACCAGCGGTATTCCTGTCCATCCTCCGGCATCCAGGGCCATTTTTCAACATAAATAATGTCATCTCCCATGGCGGAAAAAGACTCGCGGATATTGTTTTCCATGGCATCGAGGACTGTAAAGACGGCAATGATGGCAAAAATCCCGATGGTAATGCCGATGAGTGACAGCACGGTCCTCATCTTATTGAGCAATACCGTGCGATAAGCCGACTGCAGGCTTTCGTTCAGCATATAGAACCATCGTATGGAGGAATGAGACATATTGTTCAAGTTGAGTTGAAACAAAGATAGCAAAGGCTGCAATTAATTGCAGAAAAAATTAATATATTGCCGGCCTTAGTTCCCGGAATCAAGTCTTTGCACTGAATCAGAATAAACCAATAACCAATCGCTATGCAGGAAAAAAAAATTACTTCCGCCCTGATCTCGGTTTACCATAAAGACCTGCTGGATGAGATCCTGCAGAAAATGGCAGCACTGAATATTACCATTGTCTCTACCGGAGGCACCAAAGAGTTCATCGAAAAATCGGGATTTAAGGTCACGGCTGTTGAAGAGCTGACCAGTTATCCTTCCATCCTGGGAGGGAGGGTTAAAACCCTTCATCCGAAGATATTCGGTGGCATTCTGGCCCGGATGGACCAGCCCGGAGATCTGAATGAATTGAAGGAATACGGCATCCCTCCTGTTGACCTGGTGGTGGTTGACCTTTACCCGTTTGAGGATACGGTGAGGTCAGGCGCCCCGGAGGAGGATGTCATCGAGAAAATTGACATCGGGGGCATATCACTTATCAGGGCAGCTGCCAAGAATTTCGGGGACGTCGTGATCATCCCTTCCCGCAGTCACTATGCCGAGTTGCTCAGGATACTGACCGAAGGCAGGGGGACAACAACGCTTGGGGAAAGAAAGAAACTGGCGTTGCAGGCTTTTAACGTATCATCGCATTACGATACAGCCATTTTCAATTATTTCAATAAAGACTTTCAGGTCAATGCCTTCAAGCACAGCATACTGGCGTCAAAGCCCCTGCGGTACGGAGAGAATCCGCACCAGCAAGGCACTTTCTACGGATCGTTTGAAGCTCTTTTTCATCAGCTGCACGGAAAGGAGATCTCTTACAACAACCTGCTGGATATTGAAGCTGCCGTTTACCTTATCGATGACTTTACCGATACCACCTTTGCCATTCTCAAGCATAACAATGCCTGCGGCATAGCCTCGAGGCCCGACCTTACCGAGGCCTGGAAAGGCGCGCTGGCAGGTGACCCGGTGTCAGCCTATGGAGGCATACTGATCACCAACGGAGAACTGGATGAAAAAACGGCGGCAGAGATTGACGCCCTCTTCTTTGAGGTGATCATCGCCCCGGCTTATGATATCAAGGCTTTGGATATACTGAAGAAAAAAAAGAACCGGATCATCCTGCTCAGGAAGCCGCATCAGCTGCCGGTGGTTCAGTTCAGGTCGTTGTTGAACGGTGTGATAGGACAAGACAGGGATGTGAAGACCGAAACCCGTGATGATATGAAACCTGTCACCAAAAGAGTGCCTACGCCTGAGGAATACGAGGACCTGGTCTTTGCCAACAAAGTAGTTAAACATACCAAGTCCAACACCATTGTGCTGGCGAAGAACAAACAGCTGATGGCGAGCGGGGTGGGGCAGACCTCCCGCGTGGATGCCCTGAGGCAGGCCATCGCCAAAGCCGCCGGTTTTGGCTTCAGTGTCGGGGGCGGTGTTATGGCTTCCGATGCCTATTTCCCGTTCCCCGACTGTGTTGAGATTGCCAATGAAGCCGGCGTAAAAGTGGTTGTCCAGCCGGGCGGATCGTTGAGAGACACTGAATCCATTGAGTATTGCGATAAGCACGATATGGCCATGGTAGTCACGGGCATCCGGCATTTTAAACATTGAGGCAGGACCATACCACCATGGTTTATAAGTTTGTTTAAATGATTATTAATTGATTTGTCAAAATATTACCTTTACAACAAAATTACGCTGAGCATATGGGTTTGTTTTCATTTCTTACCAGAGAACTGGCAGTTGACCTTGGCACTGCAAACACCATCATTATAGAAAATGATAAAATTGTAGTAGACGAGCCTTCCATTGTTGCCATCGATCAGACGACAAAAAAGCTTGTGGCCATCGGCAATGAAGCCAGGCAGATGCATGGAAAAACGCACGAAAACATCCGTACCATCAGGCCGCTCAGGGACGGCGTTATCGCTGACTTTAATGCCGCCGAGATGATGATCCGCGAGATGATACGGATGACCAACACCCATAACCGTTACCTGACCTCATCCCTGAAAATCGTGATCAGCATCCCTTCCGGCAGCACGGAAGTTGAGATCCGGGCTGTGAGGGATTCATCGGAACACGCAGGTGGACGTGATGTATACATGATCTATGAACCCATGGCAGCTGCCATCGGCATCGGACTGGATGTGATTGCCCCCGAAGGGAACATGGTTGTGGATATCGGAGGAGGCACAACTGAAATTGCCGTCATTGCCCTCGGAGGCATTGTCTGCAATGAATCGATCCGCATTGCAGGTGATGGTTTTACCGCTGATATACAGGCTTATATGCGCCATCAACACAATATTAAGGTTGGCGAAAAAACGGCAGAGGATATCAAGATCTTTGTAGGGGCTGCCTTGCCCGATATTGACAATCCGCCGCAGGACTACCTGGTAAGGGGTCCCAACATGATGACCGCCCTGCCCATTGAAATCCCGGTCTCTTACCAGGAAATTGCCCATTGCCTCGATAAGTCGCTGACGAAAGTGGAATCCGCCATTCTTTCCGTGCTGGAACAAACGCCTCCGGAATTGTATGCCGATATCGTGCAGAAAGGGATCTATCTTGCCGGCGGGGGAGGACTGTTGCGGGGCCTTGCCAAACGGCTGTCGGATAAGATCAGTATCCAGTTCAATGTGGCTGAAGATCCGCTGCATGCCGTGGCCAGAGGAACCGGTATCGCGCTGAAAAATATGGATAAATATGCTAAATTGCTGATACGTTAACCCGTGGTTACAGGTACTAAAGCCCATGAGAAACCTGTTTCGTTTTATACTTCAGTACCATGTCCTGATCCTCTTTATCCTCTTTGAGATTTTTGCGGTCACCCTGGTGATCACTACCGGCAGTTATCAGGAAGCCAGGTTTTATCAGGCCGGACAGCGGCTGAATAATACCTTGTCTTACCGGATTGAGAATACACGGGACTATCTGTTTCTCTATAAGGAGAATAAAAGGCTCGCGGAAGAAAATAACCGGTTGTACAACCTCCTGAAATCATCTTATAAGATTTCCTATATCGATTCTTCTTTCAATGGCGATACCTTCAGTCCGCGGTATTACCGGTATATCGGCGCCAAGGTGATCAATAATTCGGTCAATAAAAAATACAATTACATAACCCTGGATAAGGGCAGGAATCATGGCATTGGTCCTGAGATGGCGGTAATCTGCGATGATGGTATCGTGGGGAAGGTTCAGTCGGTGTCAGACAACTTCTGTGTAGTGCTTTCATTGCTGAATCCAAGGTTTGGTGTAAGCGCCAAGATTAAAAGCTCCGGTTTCTACGGGCCCCTCAGCTGGAAGGAAACATCGAGGGATAAGGCTCTCCTTGAGGACATTCCCCATCATGCCACCATTGTCAAAGGAGATACCATTCTCACCAGCGGATATGGAAGTATTTTTCCTGAAAACTGTCTTATCGGTATCATCTCTAATTTTAAACTGAAAGGGGGCAATTATTACGAGATAACCGTAAAACTGTCGCCCGATTTTCAGCGCCTGAACGAGGTTCAGGTGATCAGCAACGAATTCAGGAACGAAATAGAAACCCTTGAACAAACGGTTATAAATGAATAAAGGTCCCGTTCCCATCATCCTGCAGTTTCTCGTTTTGCTGGTACTGCAGTTATTGCTGTTCAACAATATTGAATTTTCAGGATACATCAATCCCTACGTATATGTACTGTTTTTTCTGCTGCTGCCTTTCAGCTTTTCCAGGGCGCTGATGTTGTTGCTGGGATTGGTCATGGGGATGACCATCGATCTTTTTATGGGCACTCCCGGGGTGCATACCGCCGCCACACTGCTTATCGCCTTTCTCCGGTCCGGTGTGCTGGAGATGATTGCGCCCCACGACGGATATGATCTCAACACCCTGCCCAGAATTTCCACTATGGGGCTGGAATGGTTTATCAAGTACACGCTGATCATTGTGGTGATTCATCATCTCGTATTGTTCTATATGGAGGTTTTCAGCTTTTCTCATTTCTTTCATACCTTGCTGAAAGTTATCCTGAGTGCTGTCTTTACCAGTGCATTCATACTATTGAGCCAGTTTTTTGTTTTTCGTAAATAAGTCATGGATCAGTTTGCAGGCCGGAAAAATATCATTGCCATCATGGTCATTTCAGGTGCCATTGCATTGATCGCAAGGTTGTTCTACATCCAGGTGATCGACAGCAGCTACAAGCTGTCGGCTGAGAACAATTCCAAGCGCATTGAAACCATATATGCGGCAAGGGGACTGATTTTTGACCGCAACCATAAACTGCTTGTTTACAACCAGCCCGCTTACGACCTGATGATTGCCCCGTTTGAGCTTAAACCGTTTGACAGTACAGCCCTTTGTGAGCTGCTGGCCATCGATATGCCGAGGCTGAGAGCCGGCATCGCCAGGGTTAAGATCCCGAAGTTCAGACGTGAGCCTTTTGTCAAGCAGCTGTCGCCTGAAACCTATGCCAAGCTGCAGGAACACCTCTATGAATTTCCCGGTTTTTATGTCCGTTCCAGGACCTTAAGGAAGTACAGCAGCGAAATGGCATCTCATCTGCTTGGCTATGTGGGGGAAGTGGATGAAAAAACCATCGGGAACAATCCCGATTATGTTATGGGGGATTATATCGGGATCAGCGGCATTGAAGGATACTATGAGAAGTTTCTGAGGGGGCAGAAGGGCCAGGAGGTGCTGCTGGTGGATGTTCAC
>CAYMJH010000232.1:0-5906 GCA_964390385.1 uncultured Bacteroidales bacterium
CGAAGTGAAAAAACGGGTGGATAAAATACAGCAGTCCCTCCCCGAAGGAGTGTTCATCGAACCTTATCTCGACCGTTCCGAGCTGGTGAAAAGAACCACTTCCACCATTTCCAAAAACCTGGTGGAAGGCGGACTGATCGTGATCCTTGTCCTGGTCCTGCTGCTGGGCCATTTCCGGTCGGGCCTGATCGTTGCCTCGGTCATCCCGCTTTCCATGCTGTTCGGATTTATCATGATGCATATCTTCGGGGTTTCCGCTAATCTTATGTCGCTGGGAGCCATTGACTTCGGTATCGTTCTCGACGGGGCTGTCATCATCGTGGAAAACATCCTGTTCCACCTCCATAAAAATTACGCGGGGAAATCGCTTACCGGCTCCGAGGTAGATGCCGAGGTCCGAAAGTCAACCGGGGGCATATACCAGTCTGCTTCCTTCGGCGTCATCATCATCCTTATCGTTTTCATCCCCATCCTTTCGCTTACCGGCATTGAAGGGAAAACATTCAGGCCGATGGCCCAGACTTTCATGTTCGTGGTGCTGGGAGCCTTCCTGCTTTCCATGACCTATGTTCCCATGATGACGGCGCTGTTCCTGGAAAAAAAGGTGCAAAGCAAGAAAACCCTGTCCGACCGTTTCATCAAATTCCTCAAGCTTTCCTACCATCCTGTGCTCCGGTATTCCCTGGCCAACAAGTACACCATCCTGTCGGCCACCCTTATCGTGTTTATCATCGCTGCCTGGTCCTTCACCCGGCTTGGCGGCGAATTCATTCCCACCCTCGAAGAGGGCGACCTGGCCATGCAGATGACCATTCCCACCGGCAGTTCCCTGTCGCAAAGCATCCTCACGGCCAGTCGTGCTGAAAAAATACTGATGGACAATTTCCCCGAGGTGGAACAGGTCGTTTCCAAGATCGGTACGGCAGAGGTGCCCACCGACCCGATGGCCATCGAAGATGCAGATATCATGATTGTCCTGAAAGACAAGAAAGAATGGGTGAGCGCCCGCAACCGCGAAGACCTTATCGACGCCATGAAGGAAAAGCTCAGCGTGATCACCGCGGCCGGTTTCGAGTTCACCCAGCCCATCCAGCTCCGGTTCAATGAACTGATGACGGGCGTCAAGACCGATGTTGCCGTGAAGATCTACGGTGAAGACCTCGATGAGCTATATGCCCGTGCCAACGAGGCAGCGGAATGGATTGCCGGTTTACCGGGGGCCGCCGATGTCAGGGTCGAGCAGATCACAGGTCTGCCGCAGCTTTACATTACCTATAACCGTGAGAAGATTGCCCACTACGGGCTGAAGATCACCGATCTGAATGCCATCATCCGCACTGCTTATGCAGGTGAGCAGGCCGGCGTGATCTTTGAAGGGGAACGCAAATTTGACCTGGTGATACGGCTCGACTCGTCATACCGGAAAAACCTTGATCTGAAAGACCTTACGGTCCGGCTTCCCGGCGGCGGCGTCATCCCGCTCAGCGAGGTCACGCAAACGGAATTCAGGAAAGGCCCCGTTCAGATCTCACGCGACGGCACCCGGCGCAGGATTACCATCGGCATCAATGTCAGGAATCGCGACATACAAAGCCTTGTGCATGATATCAGCACCACGCTCGACGCCCGTCTAAGACTGAAGCCCGGCTATTACATCACCTACGGCGGACAGTTCGAGAACCTCAAAAAAGCACAGGAACGATTGCTGATCGCCGTACCCATTGCCCTGCTGCTGATCCTTATCCTGCTGTTTTTCACCTTTAACTCCATTAAATATGCCTTGCTGATTTTCACCGCCGTTCCCCTCTCGGCTGTCGGAGGCATCGCTGCGCTTTGGATCCGGGGACTGCCTTTCAGCATATCGGCCGGTGTGGGTTTCATTGCCCTTTTCGGCGTGGCAGTGCTTAACGGCATCGTGCTCATTTCCTATTACAATGAAATGATAGCCGAAGGCATTACCCACATTCAGTATATCGTGGTAAAGGGAGCATGCACCCGACTCCGGCCCGTGATGATGACCGCCACAACCGATATCCTTGGATTTTTGCCCATGGCCTTGTCCGCATCGGCCGGCGCAGAGGTTCAGCGCCCGCTGGCCACCGTGGTAATAGGCGGCATCATCACCTCCACCATGCTTACCCTCATCATCCTGCCCATCCTCTACTCCCTCATGAACGATCCGGCCCAGCGTAAACCCCTGATCAGGAAGAAGCCCGCAAAACTTCCCTTCGCCCTGTTGCTGCTGCTGCTGATGCCCGCCCTTGCCGGCGCCCAGGATACCACGGCACTGCCGCTCACTCCCGACGAAGCCGTATCGATTGCCCTGGAAAGGAATCCCGCGATCCTGAACGCCGAACTGCAGGTGGTGAAATCCGCGGCTATGAAAACCGGCGCCTGGGAATTTGAGCCCCTTTCACTCACCTATCAGTACGGCCAGATCAATGCACCCCTCAACGACCGGTATATTGAGATCAATCAGAATTTCGGATCGCTGCTGACCCATATCCAGCGCTTCAGCATGGCAAAAAAAGTGACCGAGGCCAGCCTTTCCGAACTGGAGATCAGCAAAAGATCCCTCACGGCCCAGGTGAAATCGGCTTATTACTGCTGGTGGTATAGGCATGAAAAATACCGGCTGGCAGCGGAAGAAGCCCTGTTGTATGCCGATGTGCAGCGGATTGCCGATCTGCGCTATCAGCTGGGGGATCTCAGCGAGCTCGAGAATGCCATGGCCTCTGCCCATGCCGCTGAAGTGCAGAACCGGCTCGATGTGCTGTCGGATGAGATCATGATCGCCGAAAACAAACTGAAAGAACTGATGATGGCCGGTGGCCGCCTGGTCCCGCCCGTTGCAACGCTACCCATGGTGCAGATCGATAAACCATCTGACACGGCCGTTTTCAGCAACGAAGTCATCGCCGTGCTCTATAAAAAAAATGCCGAGGTAAGGACGGCAGCCCTCAAAACGGAACGGGCCAGGTTTTTCCCTGAAATCCAAGCAGGATATTTTTACCAGGATATCGATCCCCTGAAAGCATTGACAGGCTGGCAGATCGGACTGTCTTTCCCGTTGCTGGCCTTCAGCCAGACCGCAAAAATAAAGGAGGCAAAGATCGAACGGGAAATCGCACTGAACCAGCTTGAACAAATGGCTTATTCAACCGATTTGGCCATTGAGAACCTGGTGACAGAGCTTACAAAATATTTCCGCCAATTGCAGTATTACAACGAATATGCATTGAAGCAGGCCGATGAAATCATGCGCAATGCACAGCTTCAATTTGAAAAGGAGAACATCGGATACCAGGAATATGCCATCAGCCTTTCCCAGGCCATCTCCATCCGGAACGGGTACTTCGAAACCCTCAACAGCTATAATCAGACCGCCATACAACTTGAATTTTATGCCTATTGAATTTACCATATTGCCCCGGAATGCAATACTTTAATATTGTCGTTATGAAAACCTTGTCTCTCAGAAATCATCATTGGGTGGTCTTCGCCGTCCTGATGCCTTTATTTGTACTGTCGGCATGCCACGGTGAAAACCGCCTGGAACCGAAGGACCATGCGGTTCATGATTCCATGTCCTCCCGCAGCATTGTGACCCTCAGCCCCGAACAGATCGAAATGGCAGGCATCACAACCGGCACCATGGAAGCCATGAAGCTGGGCAGCCTTATCGAATGCAGCGGCACCATCGAAGCTCCTCCCGAAAATATAGCCCATGTAACCATTGCGGTGGGAGGACTGGTAAAAAGCTTTCCGCATCGCAGCGGCGATTATGTCGGCGCCGGGCAGCTGATAGCGGTGCTGGAACATCCCGATTATATCAGGCTTCAGCAGGATTACCTCGAAACCAAAAGCCAGCTGGATTATTACAGGGAGGATTTCAGGCGCCAGGGTGAACTGACGGTGGAAAACGCAGCTTCGGTCAAGACCATGCAACAGGCACAGGTCAGCTTCAGATCCGCCGAAGTCAGGCTGTTCGCGCTGAAAAACCAGCTGCAGCTGATCGGGATCGATGCCGACAGCCTCCACATCGGCAATATCTCTTCCACGGTCAGCCTCCGGGCCCCGATTTCAGGCGTCATAACCAACATCCATGTCAATATCGGGAAATTTGTCGGCCCCGAACAGATGGTCTGCGAAATTCTCAGCAAAGCCGGCCTCTTCCTTCAACTCGATGTTTATGAAAAGGACATTCACCTGATCAGCCGGGGCCAGCCCGTTGAGTTTTCCCTCCTCAGCGATCCCGGCCGCAGGTACAGGGCTGAAGTGAAAAACATACTGCCCGTCATCGATCCCCTGAACCATGCGTTTCGCATCAATGCCCGCATTCTCAGGGCAGAACCCGTTTTTAACCCCGGTATGTACATCAAAGCTTACATCAGCACAGGCGAACATGACTGCCTTACCCTTCCCGCCGCGGCCATTGTTGATGACAATGAAGAACACGCGGTATTTGTTGAAACAGTCAACGGGTATGAACGCGTGGTGATCGGGACAGGGATAACGGGAAACGGCCGGACCGAGATAACGGATTACCCTCCCCGCCTGCAGGAGTCGGCCATAGTGCTTGACGGAGCCTATTACCTCAACGCTGCCTGGCACGAACAACAATAAGTCCGGGCAAACCCCCGGCGGCCTGACAACAATTTTCAGACGTTTGGTTTTCATTCGTGGGATAAATACTATATTTGCAGTTCTAACTAATGAAACATTAAACAATTATGGAAACTACATCGAATGCCTATCAGAGACCCGAAAAAAAGACGCCTGTTGTGCTGGTCCTGCTGGTGATCCTCCTGGCTGTTGCCGTTGCCGTACTGGGATATAAATATTATACCGAATCACAGAAGCTGGAAGATACTTCTGCCGAAAAGGAAATCCTCGAAGACGTCAAGAGTGATCTTGAAAAGCAGCTGCGCGACATGGTTGTTGAATATGATTCTCTCAAAACCGAAAATGACAGCATCAATACCCTCCTTACAGGTGAACAGGATAAGATCAAGAAACTGCTCAGATTCCAGGCCTCCGATGCTGAAAAGATCAGGAAGTACCGCGAAGAGCTTGAAACCCTCAGGAAAGTGATGCGGAGCTACATCGTCCAGATCGATTCGCTGAATACCCGCAACCGCCTGCTGACCGAAGAAAATATTCAGGTGCGCCAGCAGCTTACCGAAGCTGAGACGCAGAATGTAACCCTCTCCAGGGAAAAGGAAATGCTCGGCACCCAGGTGCAGCTTGCCAAGGTTCTTTCAGCCAAAGGCATCGTGGTGGAACCCATGACCAAAGGCGACAATATCAACAGCAAAGTGAAAAAGATCGCCAAAATAGCCGTGGGATTTACCATTCGTGAGAATAGCGTATCCGATCCCGGCAAAAAGGTGATTTTCATGAGGATCCTGAATCCCGATAATGTGGCGCTGGCGAACCCCACGGGCGAAATGTTCACCTACAACGGCGAGAACGTGGTTTATTCGGCCAAAAGAGATATCGAATATGAGAACAAGGATATCGACGTTAAGATTTACTGGGACAAGACGGAAGAACTGGTAGCCGGCAATTATACCGCCGTCCTTTATGCCGAAGGATACGAGATCGGATCCGCCACCTTTACATTGAAATAGCAATTCCCCTTCTTTATGCAAAGGGTTGCCGGTTTTTACCGCAACCCTTTTTTATTGCTTGTCCCTCGTCCCTCGTCCCTCGTCACTTGTCACTCGTCACTCGTCACTTGTCACTTCCTCTATCCTGCATCAGATCCCGTATGATCGCATCCGAAATAAAATACCCGTCTTCCGTAAGGCGGTATACCGGGCCTTCGGCTTTCATGTGTCCCGACCGGATGTATTTTTCACAGCGCTTTACCAGTTTGCCGGGAATGTCCTCTCCAAAATCCG
>CAYMJH010000233.1:0-5900 GCA_964390385.1 uncultured Bacteroidales bacterium
CTGCGCGGTTTGAGCATAGGCAGGTCCGGCGCAACAATGGGCGGTGGTACAACCTCGACCGGAATGGGTGGAAGGTCATCGGTTGCCGGTTTTGTGGTCGGCTCCAAATGGGGCTCCGGTTCAGCAATCTGGTGAGGTACCGGCTCATCCTCAGCCATGGCCGCCTGCATTTCATCCCAGACCGGGTCAGGCTCTGTAATAAAGATAAATTCGCCCGGCGCCGTGTTGGGATCCAATGGCGCAAAGGTCACGTCGGGCAAATCCAGCGGCACACCAGAATCGCGAGGGCTGTCTTCAACCAGTTTCTCGGCGCAAATGCGCTCAACGAGTATTTTTGGATCACCATTCTGGCTGTCAACTTTGCCCCATACGCACAGGACGGCGTCGACCTCAATCAAGCGCTGGTAACTCTCCCAGGTTTTCGGGAACAGGCCTCCGATGGTGCCGAAACCACCGAGACCTTTGTAGGCGCCTGATTTGACATCGAACAGCAGCTTGAACTGCCTGATATACGATCCCAGCTTTTCCCTGGCCAGGTTCCATCCGGCCGGAATAGACTGCGCAAAAGTAAAAGTATTGGTTTCAAGCTGGTAAAGGCCTAACCTTTCCATTTCCTCGAAAGTCGGAAAGGCATTGTATAGGCCGAGCTTTTTCTGGTCGCTGAGCCATGCGGAAATAGTATGCTTCTTTCCGTCGCGCAACAGGGAAAGCTGAACAGCCCCCGGCTTTATGGTATCGATGATGTTTTGATATTCATCGTAATACCTGAAACTTACCCCGTTAACTCCGATGACCTGGTCACGGGGCATTAAACCGCTGTTTGCATTCCTTGAGGTATCGGGGATTTCTTTGACAATAAAGGGTACCCTGGGATAAAAAAGAACAAGGTTACGCTTGTCAATGATTTTGCTGATGAAATCCTCGGGGATTTTAAATTCTACTTCTTCACTGCCACGGATCACTTTTACCGAACCTCCGAAAAGGATCTCCTTGAAAATATCGTCAAACCGCTCAATGGGATTGCCGTTGATGGATACAATCCTGTCACCGGTCTTAAAGCCGATGTCATTGGCGATGGTATCCACACACCAGACTCCGTCCTTAAGACTGCTGTTGGGAAGGTATTTCTCTCCCCAGACAAAGAGAACCATGGAATAGATCAAAAAACCCAGGACGAGGTTGACCAAAACCCCTCCCAGCATGATCAGCAAACGCTGCCAGGTTGGCTTTGAACGAAATTCATAGGGCTGCGGAGGTTGTTTCAGCTGTTCTTTATCCAGCGACTCATCGATCATGCCGGAGATCTTCACATACCCTCCCAGTGGCAGCCACCCCAGGCCGTATTCGGTATCCCCCTTTTTCACCTTGAAAATGGAAAACCAGGGATCAAAAAACAGGTAAAACTTTTCAACACGCACCTTGAAGAGCCTGGCCAGGATAAAATGCCCGAGCTCATGCAATATGATTAGCAGAGAAAGGCTCAGCAATAACTGGCTGATCTGAATGACAACACCCATGAATGATTGATTTTAAATTAATCCTGTCACTGATAACAAAACAAAATGGCTGCAAATTTAGGAATAAATCGGTAATTTAAAGGCTGTGAAGATTTATTTTGGCCGTTTACCGGTAACTGGTTACAGGTTACCGATTACCCTTCAACATCCTCCGGCTGTACTCCCTCGCTTCCCTGTCTGACTGCAGGAGATCCTCCAGCACAGGACGGCTGATGAAAGACACAGCGTTCATGGTTTTTTCAATGATTTCAGGGATCTCAAGAAAACGCACCCGGTCTTTCAGGAAGGCATCCACGGCAGTTTCATTGGCGGCGTTCATGATGCAGGGCATGTTTCCGCCCTTTTCCAGGGCCTGAAAGGCCAGGCCGAGATTGCGGAATAATTCCGGGTCAGGTTTTTCAAACGTCAGCCGGGGATGATCAGTGAAGGAAAAACGCGGGAATGACGATTTGAGCCTCTTCGGATAGGCCAGGGCATACTGAATGGGAAGCCTCATATCGGGAAGGCCCATCTGGGCCTTTATAGAGCCGTCTTCATACTGGACCATCGAATGAATAATGGACTGGGGATGGATGACCACTTCAATTTGCCGGGGCAGCAGTCCGAAAAGCCACCGGGCTTCAATGACTTCCAGGCCTTTGTTCATCAGGGTGGCCGAATCGATGGTGATCTTGTCGCCCATGCACCAGTTTGGGTGGTTCAGGGCTTCCTTACGGGTGGCATGCTCAAGTTCCTGCCTGCTCTTGCCCCTGAAAGGACCCCCCGAAGCCGTAAGGATGATTTTCTCGGGCGGGTTGTCCCGCTCTCCTTCCAGGCACTGGAAAATAGCTGAATGTTCCGAGTCCACCGGTATGATTTTTATGTTATGCCGGTCGGCAAGCGTTGTTATCAGCTCCCCTGCCACTACCAGGGTTTCCTTATTGGCCAGCGCCAGCTCCTTTTTGCTCTTGATGGCTGCGATGGTGGGCAGCAATCCTGAAAAGCCCACCATGGAAGACAGCACCATATCCACCGACGGCAGGGTGGTTATTTCCTCCAGGGCTTTCGGGCCCGCATGCACACGGGTGGGAATTCCCGCCAGCGCATCCCGCACTCCGGCATACAGCATTTCATCGGTGATGACCACATGGGCCGGTAAAAATTCCAGCGCCTGCCTGATCAGCAAATCCTTATTCTTCCCTGCCGTAAGAACTTCCGCCACAAATGCGTCGGGATTATGCCGGATAACATCCAGGGCCTGGCTGCCGATGGAACCTGTTGATCCCAGGATGGCAACGCGTTTTTTCATGACCGGGATAAGATCACTGTGTTAAAAGGTAACATAATTCTCAGGATTCAACGGACTCCCGTTGTGCCATAATTCAAAATGCAGATGAGGACCTGTGGTAAGTTCCCCCGAATTGCCGACAATGGCAATCGGCTCACCGGCAGTCACATGGTCGCCGACGCCTTTCAGCAATTCGGCATTGTGCTTATACACGGATATCAGGTTTGTTTCATGCTGCACCTGGATGACATGGCCGGTTTCCAGGGTCCAGCTGGCTATGATGACGGTCCCCCCCAAGGTGGCTTTTACCACTTCATTGGGCGCGGCCACCACATCGGTGCCATAATGGTCTTCGGCCGGATTGAATGAATTGGTGATCATCCCCTTTACCGGGGGGAATAACAGCACATTGGACAGGGATGACTTTGTCCTTCTGCTGTCCTGGTAAAGGAGTGAATAAGGGGCATCCGATTCAAGCATGTTGCGCAGCAGGGAGTCCTCACGGGAGCGCTGGAAGGTGATGCTGCCCTTTTTAACCACTGTATCCTTGGGATTGTGCAACTGTTCGGGTTCCTCTCCTGATACGATGCGCCTTATGTTTTCAAAATACGTGTCCCTCTTCTTCATTTCAAGTTCCAGCGAGTCAAGCCGGTGGGCATTCAGCCGTATGTTCCGGATGGTGTTCTCGTCGGGATAGCCGGGGATCAGCTCACGGGCAGGCGTATAGGCAATGATGGAGATCACGATGACAAGAAAAATCAGCGTCAGTGCAGATACCAATGCCAGCACGTTCATTTTCGACAATCTCAGGTTTAATACCTCTTCAAAGGTTTCATCACGATAGATCGACAGACGGTATTTATGCCTGAATTTCTGAATAAATGATTTTTTATCTTTCTTTTCTGCCATCACTGCAAAATTTTTGTAAACAAAGATAAAAAGAAATGAGGTTTATGGGTTTTAATCGGAAATATTATTGCAAACTCAATTACCTTTGAGTAAACCGGCTTTCCTTATGGCCGGGCCTGAAAAACCGACACCATGAAGTTCACGCGCGAAGATTATAATGAACGGATCATTGACAAGGCCGGGAAAATTCCCGAGGATGAGCCTGTTTTCCTGCTCAGGGCACAGGACGTCCACGCCCCGTCAACCCTAAGGCACTATGCAAAACTGCTGGAAGAAAGCGGCAACAAGGAAATGGCCGAAGAACTGCGCGCCCACGCCAGGCAAATGGTGGTCTGGCAGAAATCCGTGAGGGTGCACCAGCCGGATAAATAAAAAAACCACCGGGATCCGGTGGTTCTTATTTAATAAAACTAATATAAACAGTATCACAGTCATTATTCGGTGACCGCCCTGAAAGCATTTACCCGTCCGTTTCCGTAATAGGGGGAAATTCCGTTCCCGCTGATTTTATCGGCCGTTTTAAACAGTTGCTTGGTGACTTCATGCGGGTCCATTTTCCCACCGTTTTTACCTATGATCAATGCGGCCACTCCGGCTACATGCGGTGATGCCATGCTGGTTCCGGCGGAAAAATAAAACGACCAACGATTGGTGAGGGTATCAGGCCCTGCGCCTGTACTGATAACCATATCATAAACATAGTTGTTTGAAACAGCGTCAAAATCGCCTCCCGGAGCGGCAAGATCGACCAATGATTTTCCATAATCCGTGTAACTTGCCGGAAAATCCAGAAAGGGATCAATTCCGCTTGTTATACTATTATACCATTCATAGGGAGCTGTTGCGGAAACTGCAATGACGTTGTTAAGTTCGGCGGGTAATTTGAAAACGGAACCATTGCCGTCAAAATCAGACCCTCCGTTACCTGCAGAGGCAACAATAACAACCCCCTTTTTATAGGCATAATTAACGGCACGTTGCTGCGCCAGGATGAGATTCTGAATATGAACAGCAGGCATCTTCTGCACAACATCATTATCGTCCAGGTAGAAGCCGTTCCTGCTGATGGTTGCTCCCAGGCTCATATTGATCACGTCGGCATCGTTGTTGGCAGCATACACTATGCCGGCATTGATCCCGCTGAATGCGCCCGAACCGGAGTATTCCGAAAGAACTTTTACCGCCACAATTTCTGCATAAGGTGCCACACCGATAACACCCCATTCATTGTCAGCCGCGGCAAGAATACCCGCCACATGGGTACCGTGATTAAAAAACCTTCCGGCTCTCACATAATAGTTTTCACCGGGGACAAAGGAAGTGCTCAGGGTTGTGTTCAGGTTGGGCCAGAGATCGGGATTGTCGGCATCAATGCCGGCGTCCAGGATAAAAACCCGGACTCCTTCACCTGTGTATCCTGCATCCCATGCCTCAGGCGCATCAATGGCATCGAGACTCCATTGGTAGGCGAAGAAGGATTCATCATCACCTATGCTCATCGGATTTGTTGTCGCAGAAAACTGATCCGGTTCAATCCACTTGGCCATAATATCAGGAACCACGGCCTGTACGTCCGCGAGTTTCGATATTTTCGATTCAGCACTTGAGCCTGAAGGTCTCATGACCACCATACCGATTTCAGGGATCGATCTGACAATCTTGCCATACCCCGAAAGTTTTGTTTCAAAATCTGCAGGCAGTGTTTCGGATTTGGAAAGAACGATCAGGTCGACGGTCTTCGTGCTTTTCAGCCTTGATGTTAAAGCATCATCGGCATTTTCAGTTTCAAGGAGTTCTTTCTCGCATCCAAACAAGATTAAAAAGAATGACAATCCCAATAGAAGGCAATGGGTTTTTTTAATGAATTGAAAAAATGATTTCATAATGGAAATTTTAGGTTAGTGGTTACAAATAATTTTTTAAAACTAAATAAAAAAATGAAAAACCCAGGGTACAGCCGGGTTTTTTGTTATGGAGTTTTGTTTCCTTACGATATGACCGGCTGATTCAATAAGGGATTGATCCATTTTCCCGGAACAGCATTGTTGACCCTGAACACCAGTTTTGTTTTCTATGATATAGGTTGAAATAATTTGCTATTTCCATAACTTGCATTATCTTTGCACACTTGTTTTTCAGAAAGTCTGTACAGAAAATATATTGCGGGGTGGAGCAGTTGGTAGCTCGTTGGGCTCATAACCCAAAGG
>CAYMJH010000234.1:0-5890 GCA_964390385.1 uncultured Bacteroidales bacterium
AATGCCCGACTTCTCAGCTATAGCTCATGTACTCATGAGCGAAGGCGGGCTTCGCCATTTATGGTGCCTATAAATTCTGAATAGCGGGCTTCGTCGGGCAATGCCCGACTTCTCAGCTATAGCTCATGTACTCATGAGCGAAGGCGGGCTTCGCTTTTTATGGTTTATATTTTAGTGTATATTCCGGAATTTAAAATCCAATATGACAGAGATTATTAAACTGTCAGAAACTATACCCCAAACTAATTCCCGCCCATGGAATAACCGAAAAACTTTCTTCATCAGACAGGGGGATTGTTAAAAAGGGAGTGAATGCGATACGAAAAATCAAACCTTTCTTTTTCTGAATCCTGTACCCTGCACTCCCGTATATTGCCATGGCTGCAAAGCCTTCAGCTGATCCAAAACCCGGACACAATCCACCACCCAGTTCAATCCTGTGTTTTTTCCCGCCTAAATAATAACCCATAACAGACGGGAAAATTATGGATTGCGAAGATTTGGCTGAATCGTCATTATCTTCTTTATTGTACGAAGCTCCAATACTGAAAGCAAACTTTTCTCTCCTTCTGAAATCTGCATTCAAGGTATACAAAACCCTGCCTCCCAACTCAACATATAGCGACGTGGTCGGCAACCATTCCGATGCTGCAGCCGGTGCTATGACAGTATCGTGTCTTGCATTTTCTACCGCGAATTTGAGAGGTGTTTCATTATCCTTTTCCTGGGCCTGCAATTGAACAGAAAGAAAAAGGACAAATCCGTATAATGACTTATTATTGATCATTTTTTTCATTTTTCTTAACATGCAGATTCATTAAAGGCAATATTCTTGAGCCTTTGGGATTATTCCCGGCATAATTCAACAATCCAAACTGAATGCCGTGTAACTCCTTTGTCCTGTTGAATAATGCCAGCGATACCCCGTTTGTTGTATTGGTGTTTACATAAGCGGCAACAGCAAATCCTTCCAGGTTTGCTGCATGAAAATAACCCGTGGTCAGGGCAGAACCTCTGAAATTATTCTCATTAAATATTATAGCCGGACAGGCGACAAAGCCATTTATATCTCCGCCTGAAACGACGAACAACCCGGAGCATGCCAGCCCGTTTATAGTGCCATCCGAACCAATGAATAACCCGGAACATGCGATCCCGTTTATCGCTTTCTGTCCTTCGGTATACAATCCGCTGAAAGATAATCCGTTGATATGATCGCCAGCGCCAATTAGCAATCCACCCACAGACAATCCGCTTAAACTATGTGCCGCTCCCAAACCGACCAACCCTGCATTAATGGGTCTCATCGTCCCGCCATTGGCTATAACTCCCGTGCTAATTCCGTTGTAAACGGAATTCGTGTTCCTGCCCGGTAACCACAACGTAACATTGATACCATTAATGACCTTTACATCTCTATCGGTCAGATTGATCCGGATGCCGTTAAACTCGCGGGAGTTGCCAACACTGATCCCATACTTCTTCATGGGAAGATTCAACGCTTTCCCGTTGGATAGGGTGTCCTGGGCAGATAATGCATGCACACTAATCAGTGATATTACAGGGAGACAGAGGATCCATGTAACAAGGTAATTTTCCCTAATTGGTTTTCTCATTATATGGAGCTTTAGGTTATTACTGTTTCCAGAGATTCCTTTTCTTTTGAAAGTCACTGAGAATAAAAAGAATGCCTGTAAGCACAAACGGAAAGTTTACCATCATGATGATGGAAAGGCTCATGCTAACTGAATGGTTCATATCATAATTATGTTTAAAGATGAATGGGCTCAATCCTAGTCCTAATAGTATAAAGATAACACCACCGGCAGTTTCCCACTTCCAGGCAACAACAAGAACTGCAATTAAAACAAAGGACGGTATAAGATGTATAAGAAAGCCGCCAAGTTGTTGCCAGAGGGTGAGTCCGGGGCCAAAAGCATCCGCTGCAAACACGCTGATAAGAAGTATGGCCAGTATACAGATGATCCGCGGGGTCCAGTGAAGTACTTTGACTGATGTTTTCATGATCGTATGTCTCCTTATTTTTTAGGATTGATAATGGAAAAACGTAGATATGATTTCAAGGATAAAATTACTCCAATCCTCATGGAATGAGTTGAATCAGGATTGTAAAATGGTTGTATATACTTTGTAAAAGATTCCGGTTCAGCACCTGTACAGCGATTAGCGAAAAAGATGAAGACCGGATCAATTGATTCGCTTGTGAACCATATCATCTTTGAATTGTTTTCAAAGAATGGATGAATCATGAATACGAACCTGCCACAAATAGATGATGACCGGTTTATTAAACTGATTGGCTACCTGAGGGACCTGGGGAAGGCAGCGGTTGCTTTCTCCGGAGGGGTCGACAGCACCTTTCTGCTGGCCGCGGCAAAGATTGCCCTGGACGGGAATGTTGTTGCCATGACCATTGATTCACCTGCACTCCCGAGGTACGAACTTGAAGAAGCGGTTAACCTGGCAAAACTGATTGATGTAAAGCATATCATAATAAAATCAAATGATATAGAGGATACTGTAAAACATAATCCCGTTAATCGCTGTTATTTCTGCAAAAAGATGGAATACGGAACCATCAGGGGCCAAGCGGAAAAACTGGGAATACAAAATATACTGGATGGAAGCAATGCCGACGACCTGAAAGATTTCCGGCCCGGCATGAAAGCAACCCGTGAGGTCCGGGTCTTGAGCCCTTTGCTTGAGAATGGCTTGACCAAAGAAGAAATCCGCTCGTTTTCAAAAACCCTGGGTTTGCCAACGTGGGACAAACCTGCCTATGCCTGTTTGTATTCGAGAATTCCTTATCATCATGAGATAAAAATTGAAGATCTGGAAAAAGTCGAGAAGTCGGAGAAGTTTTTCATTGACAGGGGGATCCGTACCATCCGTGTCCGATGTCATGATAAACTGGCCCGGATAGAGGTTAATCCTTCGGAAATTGATAAACTGCTTGACGAGCCCCTGAAATCAGCAATTCTACAAACGCTCAGATCATATGGTTTTGAATATATAACGGTTGATCTTGCAGGATACCGGCAGGGAAGCTTTAATCCACGGGAATAATACACTGGTTTAAGCCTGAATATTATTACCGTGGTATAAATGGTTATTAGAATATTATCTTATATCAGACCAAAAGCCTGCCTGAGATCTGCTTTTATATCCTCAATGTTTTCAATTCCGACCGAAAGTCTTAACACACCCGGAGTCACACCTGATGAGATTTGTTCCTCGGCGCTTAACTGTTCATGGGTTGTGGTAGCCGGATGAATAATCAGGGTTTTTGCATCACCGACATTTGCAAGATGACTGATCAGCCTTACGTTGTTCACCAGTTTATCGGCTGCTTCCTTGCCGGCTTTAACCTTGAATGCAAGGACACCTCCATAACCGTGTTTCAGGTATTTTTTTGCGAGCGCATAATAGGGGCTGTCCGGTAAACCCGGGTAATCGACAAACTCAACCTGGGGTTGCTTTTTCAGCCAATGTGCCAGCTCCAGCGCATTATCAACATGGCGCTGCACCCTTAAAGAAAGCGTTTCCAGACCCTGAAGCAGCAAGAATGCGTTGAAAGGACTCAATGATGAGCCGTAATCACGCAGGCCTTCGACCCTGGCCCGGATGGCAAAGGCAATATTGCCGAAGGGTCCGGGAGCTCCGAACACATCCCAGAATTTCAGCCCGTGATATCCCTCAGAAGGTTCTGTGAACATGGGATATTTTCCGTTGGCCCAGTTGAAATTTCCCGCATCCACAATTACACCCCCAATGCTAGTGCCATGCCCGCCTATCCATTTGGTGGCAGATTCAACTACGATGTTGGCCCCGTGTTCTATAGGACGGAACAGGTATCCCCCCGCACCGAATGTATTGTCAACGATCAGCGCTATATCGTGTTTTCTGGCAATGGCTGCAATGGCATCAAAATCAGGGATATTGAAACGCGGATTGCCGATGGTCTCAATGTATATGGCCCTGGTTTTGCTGTCGACCAGTTTTTCAAAATCGGTCGGGTTATCGCCATTTACAAATTTCACCTGAATGCCCAGCCTCCTGAACTGCACTTTGAACTGGTTGTAGGTTCCTCCGTACAAGTAGGAAGTGGAAATCAGGTTATCTCCGGCGCCCAGCAAATTGGTAATGGCCAGGAATTGCGCTGCCTGACCTGATGATGTGGCCACGGCAGCTACGCCGCCCTCCAATGCTGCAATACGTTTTTCAAACACATCGGTGGTAGGATTCATGATCCGGGTATAGATGTTGCCAAATTCCCTTAATCCGAACAGGTTGGCCGCATGTTCGGAATCTTTGAATACATAAGATGATGTCTGGTAAATGGGAACCGCCCGCGAACCGGTGGTCGGGTCAGCTTCCTGTCCGGCATGTAATTGCAATGTTTCAAAACGATAATCTGTTGTTGACATGTTGTGACTTTTTAATTGAAAAAGTGATTTCTATTCTAAATTATAAAGTTGTGCTGATAAATAGCGTTCCCCTGTATCCGGTAAAACAACCACAATCCTTTTACCTTTGTTTTCCTTTCGCCCGGCTATCTGGAGCGCTGCCCAGGCAGCTGCTCCCGATGAAATACCCACCAGCAGCCCTTCTTGTCTTGCCAGTTCGCGGCTGGTCTGAATGGCATCTTCGTTTTTTACGGTGATGATTTCATCGATTACTGCACGGTTCAGAACATCCGGGACAAATCCGGCACCAATGCCCTGGATCTTATGAGGACCCTTCTGTCCGCCTGAAAGAACCGGAGAGTCAGCAGGTTCGACGGCAATTATCTTTACCGCCGGATTTTTTTTCTTAAGGACTTCGCCAACTCCTGTGATGGTTCCCCCTGTGCCGACGCCACTGACAAAAATGTCTATCTTACCTTCCGTGTCCCGCCATATTTCCTCAGCCGTGGTCTTCCGGTGTATTTCCGGATTGGCCGGATTTTTGAATTGTTGAGGGATAAACGAATTGGGTGTGGCGGCATGCAGTTCTTCAGCTTTCCTTATAGCACCGGCCATACCTTCAGATCCGGGCGTCAGAACCAATTGTGCACCCAGTGCCTTTAACAGGTTACGGCGTTCGACGCTGAATGTCTCGGGCATGGTAAGCACCAGCTTATATCCTTTCGACGCGGCAACAAAGGCCAGCGCAATTCCGGTATTTCCGCTGGTGGGTTCAATGATGGTGGTATCCTTGTTTATCCTTCCTTCCTTTTCAGCTGTTTCGATCATAGCGAACCCGATACGGTCCTTCACGCTGCCGGCGGGATTAAAATATTCCAGCTTGCCAATAATGGTTGCTGACACATTGTATATCCTGTTGGTGTTGGAAAGCTCCAGCAACGGCGTGTTTCCAATTAAATCAGTTATTTTTTTTGCAATTCCCTCCATAGGTCAAAAGATTTGTTTAATCTGTTACAAAAGTGCAAATGATAACCAAATCAGAAAATACCATAGACAGGTTATTTTTTATACCATAAATAAGGTATTTTGACCTGGAATTATATTGTCCATCCTTATTTGCAGCCTATAATCCGACTTTTCATTCCACATGGATAACAATGATCCAGATTAATCTACACTAATTTTATGTACATTATTCCTATATTTGCAGGAAATGAGTGACAGGAAAAAAATAGTGCTGGCAGATGATCAGTTCCTCATTTCCGAAGCATTGCAGAAACTGCTCGCAGAAACCGATGAATACATTGTTGTGGCGGTTCTCCAATCGGCAATTGAGTTAGAAACTTACTTGCTCCGTTATTTACCTGATATTCTCATCCTTGATATTGCCATTCTCTATGACAGGGATATTCAGATCATTGCCGAAATAAACAGTGTGGGAACCGGCTTTGCGCCCGGGGCGC
>CAYMJH010000235.1:0-5865 GCA_964390385.1 uncultured Bacteroidales bacterium
CAGTCTTTTGGATGGAGCTTGCCGGGTAGACCGGATGGTGAAGCTTGCCAAAGATAAAGGTGAAGGCTATGTCGAGTACCTTTTAGTTTACGGAATTGAATACCGAACAAAGCCTGTCCCGATCCATCGGGAAAACACCGAATATCTCCATACTGGTTCAAGCGTCCTCCATACTGGTTCAAGCGCCTGCCTGTTCGGCAGACAGGTCCGCTTCGACCTGTTACACAACCCCCAATCACCAAATATTAAGAAGGCACAAGCGGACGCTTGCGCCAGGATATTGACCGCACGACTACACGACTGCAAGACTACACGACTGCACGACTGCAAGACTATATTCCAATCCCCCAATCACCCCTCCTTCGCCAAAGGCTTCGGAGGGCAAAGCAAATCACCAAATAAATTAGAACCACCCGTACATCAGCCTTCCGATCCCCAGGTAGATGCTGAGGCCGATAACATCGTTGACGGTGGTGATAAACGGTCCGGTTGCCAGTGCGGGATCCACGTTCAGGCGATGCAGCAACATGGGGATCAGGCTGCCAAACACGGAAGCAAAAATAATAACAGAGAACAACGCCGAGCTCACGGTGAAAGTTAAAGCATAAGATTCACTTATAACCAGGTTATATATGAATATCAGTCCCGACAAAAAAAACCCGTTTAAAATGGCAACCCGCAGGTCTTTGAAAAGCTTTTTTACTATCCCTTGCAGGTCGATGGTTCCTGCCGCTATACCCTGCACCACGATTGAGGAGGACTGTACGCCAACATTGCCTCCCATCGCCCCGATAAGAGGCAGGAAGAATGCCATTTCAGGAAATATCTTAAGCTCGCCCTCATACATTCCAATCACCCTCGATCCAAGGATCCCGCCGGCAAGCCCGATAACAAGCCAGGGCAACCTTGCCCTGGTAAGCAGGAGAACGCTGTCGCTGTGCTCCACATCTTCGGTGATACCGGAAATCAGCTGGTAGTCCTTTTCAGCCTCCTCTTTAATCACATCCACCACGTCGTCGATGGTAATACGGCCTACCAGTCGGTCAATGGTATCCACCACCGGCAGAGAGACCAGGTCGTATTTTTTCATGATGTTGGCCACTTCCTCCGAAGGAGTGTCAGTTCTCACAGAAGGGATCTCGAGATCGATGATATTCTTTATCTTGGTGTTGGGCTGGCTGATCAGCAATTGCTTCAGGGATACCGTGCCTTTCAGAATTCCATCATCATCCACCACCCACACGTAATAGAACTCGTTAACCTCCTCGGCCTGCTTGCGTATCTCCTGCACGCAAAGCGCAACGTCCCATTCCTCGTTGGCGGAGATTAGCTCCTTTGCCATCAGGCCTCCGGCCGTGTCTTCATCATAGGTCAGCAGGTCTACAATATCGCCGGCCTGCTCGATGTCTTCGAGGCTCTGCAGGATCTCTTCCTGTTTCTCTTCCGGCAATTCGCCCAGCAGGTCGGCGGCATCATCCGACTCCATATTGTCAATGATCCTGGCAGCAATCACCTCTCCCGGCAGTTCTTCCAGCAGGCCCTCGCGTTCATCCTCCTCCATTTCAGCCAGCACATCGGCCGATTTTTCCTCGTCCAGTAAATTATAAAGGTATAGCGATTCTTCCTCTGAAAGCTCAGCGAAGATCTCGGCGATATCGGCCGGATGTATTCCCGACAGCTTTTTCCTGAGGCCTGCATCATCCTTTAAGGTGACCAGTTCCTGAACCTGCTCCACAAAATCCCTGGTAAGTTCGAATGCCATCGTTTTCAGTTTTTTAGCTGTCCCGCCTGTTCATGACTCTTTTTTTTCTGTTTTGTATTCCACCCGGTTCGTCAGGGTGATAAAATCATTGAACGGCAATTGCTCAGGCCGTTTCATAAAAACCGGGTCCTCCGGCTTCAAATATACAAAATGATGCTGTAATGAATTCCGTAAAATCTTCCTTCGTTGGTTAAAGGCTGTTTTAACCACCCTGAAAAACTTTTCTTCGTCGCATGAAAGCCTGGCAGTATCGTTCCTGAGCAACCGGATCACCCCTGAGTTTACCCTGGGAGGAGGATGAAAAACGCCGGGACTGACGGTGAAAAGATACTCAATGGTATAGAATGGCTGCAGCAGCACGCTCAGGATGCCGTAATCCTTGTTCCCCGGAGGTGAAGCAATCCGGCGGGCAACTTCCTTCTGCACCATGCACACCGCTTCTTTTATCTTATCCCTGTTATCCAGGATCTTAAATAATATCTGGCTGGAAATGTTATAGGGCAGGTTCCCGATTACGGCAATCGGAGGCCTGAAATCAACAGACAGGTCGATTTCAAGAAAATTACGGTGGATCAGGCGTTCCTGCAAAAGGGGAAAATCATTCCGGAGCAGTTGAATGGCATCACGGTCGATTTCAACGAAGTAGGTCAGGATATCCTTGTTTTCGGCCAGTAACGAGGTGAGGATACCGGTGCCGGGACCGATCTCAATGATGCTGTTACAACCCTGGGCTGTCAGTGCAGACACGATCCTGCGGGCAATGTTCCTGTCGGTCAGAAAGTGCTGCCCAAGGCTCTTTCGGGGTTTCAAACGCTGCATAACACTGTCATAATCTGTGGTTTCAAAGGTAAATTAAAAACGGCTGAAAACCATTGTTGCTGATAGTTTTTGAAAAAATGTTTATTTTCATGCGTTAATTGAAACCACCATGAGGTATGATTTTGACAAGGTAATTCCGCGGGAATCCACATCCTGTGAAAAATATGATCACCGGGCGAGGATATTCGGACGTCACGATGTGATCCCCATGTGGGTTGCCGATATGGATTTTGAGACTCCCGGCTTCATACGGGAAGCCATCAAGCGAAGGCTTAACCATGGAATACTGGGGTATACCTTTATTCCCGATTCATTTTATGATGCCGTCATAAGCTGGAACCGGCGCCGTCATGGATGGGAAATAAAAAGGGAATGGATAAGCTTTTCTCCTGGCGTGGTTCCGGCCCTCAACCTGCTGGTGCTGTCACAAACCCGGCCCGGCGACAAAATAGCGGTGCAGCCACCCGTCTATTTTCCCTTTTTCACGGCGGTTAAAAATCACGGGAGAGAATTGATCCGCAACCCGCTGAAATATGAACACGGAAAATACCGGATGGATTTCCGGCATCTGGCTTCCTGCCTCGACAACGGGGTAAAAATGATCCTGCTTTGCAGCCCGCACAATCCCACCGGGAATGTCTGGGAGGAGAAAGACCTCCGGCAACTGGCAGCGCTCTGCCTGGAAAGGAACATCATCATACTCTCCGATGAAATTCACTGCGACCTGGTATATCCTGGACATAAACATATCCCCCTTGCCGGTCTTTCCGGCGATATTGCCGGCATTACGGTAACATGCATGGCGCCCAGCAAGACCTTTAACCTGGCCGGTATGTCCACCTCCTATCTGGTCATTCCCGACCCGGAGCTGAAAAGGAAATATGATGCCATGCTCGACCATATCCATGTGGGAGCAGGGAATATTTTTGGCTTTACCGCACTGGAAGCCTCCTATAATGAAGGCGAAGAATGGCTTGCCCAATTGATGGAATACCTGGAGGGCAACCTGAAGTACCTCACTGATTTTATCCGGTCGGAGATTCCGCTGATAAAGGTAATTCCGCCGGCTGCCACGTATATGGCCTGGCTCGATTGCAGTGCGCTCGGGATGGGCAGTAAAGAGCTCCGTTCTTTTATGATCGGGGAAGCCGGACTGGGGCTCAGCGACGGCCCCCTGTTCGGGGAAGAGGGGGAAGGATTCCAGCGGATCAACATAGCCTGCCCCCGGGCAGTCCTCGAAAAAGCGCTGAGCCAGCTCCGCGAAGCGGTTAATCAACAGAGACGCGATTATTCGCTGTAGAGACGCGATTAATCGCGTCTCTACCGCAAGATTTTTTTTACGACCTCTTTTGTCCCCCTGTTACTAAAATTGCCCAAATCGAGGTATCCCGTACAGAAAATTTTATTAATTTAGTTTTTTTAAGAAACAGCCATTTAAACACATTGGTATGAGATTAAAAATTGCCGCAAAAATCGGTTTGGGATTTGGGGTCATGGTCATTGCGGTTATTCTCAATGCCCTGATCACCAGCAGTGCCCTTGAGAAAAGCCGGAAGATCAATGATAAAATTACCAATGTTTATACTCCCTCACTGAGTTATATCAACGAACTGTACAATAAGATCAATGATTCCCGCATGCTCATAAAATCGTGGGTCTTCATTGACAAGATCTCCGATACCCCTGATAAATTGCGCCTGAAGAAACTGCACGAGTTTGATTATCATATCGATATGGATACCCTGAAAATCCTGCAGTCTTCCTGGGACAGTGTTTCGCATCAGCAATTGTTGATGCATATCGACTCAGTGATCACCGATACGCTTTTCATGAAGCATGAATATATCATGCAGCAGCTGAGCTCTTTTGAAAGCTATGACGATCCCTTTGTCGTATTTGAGGTCACTCCCATGACGGAAGAGGGAGGCGAGGTCATGGTAAACACCCAGCGGGTGCTCAGCCTGATAGACAAACTGAGGAAAAACCAGGAAGCCATTGTGGAAGTTGCCCGCATTGATATGGTAAAGACCTTTGACAGCTTTAAAACCCGTATCTTCATCATGGGGCTGGTGCTGGTTATCGGCGCTATCATCATCGGGGTGTTGACCATCAATTCGCTGGCGGTACCCATCAACCGGACGAAGAACATATTGTTGTCCATGAGCAGGGGTGTTCTGCCTAAAGATGAGCTCCCGGAGGGGAGCGACGAAGTCGGCCAGATGTCAAAGGCCCTCAACAAGCTGATAAAAGCGCTCACCAATATCTTTAATTTCTCGCTGGAGATCGGGAAGGGTAACTTCGACAGTCACTTCACCCCGCTCAGCGATGATGATGTACTGGGGCATTCACTGGTTGAAATGCGTGACGAATTAAAAAAGGCTGATGAAGATGACAAGAAGAGAAAGGAAGAAGACGATGAGCGGAACTGGGCATCCCAGGGTCTGGCGAAATTCAGCGATATCCTCCGCAAGAGCAGCAACGACCTCGAAGAGTTCTCCTATGAGATTATCAGCCAGCTGGTTAAATATACCAGTGCCAACCAGGGAGGCATGTATATCATCAATGACAACGACAAGAATGATGTTTACATTGAGATGAAAGCCTGCTATGCCTTCGACCGCAGGAAATACCTGCAGCGGCAGATCCGCATCGGGGAAGGTCTTGTTGGCCGTTGTTACCAGGAAAAAGAAAAGATTTACCTTACTGAAATACCCAATGATTACATTAAGATAACCTCGGGGCTGGGCGATGATAACCCGCGTTCCCTGCTTATTGTGCCCCTTATTTACAATGATGTGATTTACGGGCTGGTTGAACTGGCGTCCTTCAAAAAGATTCCCGAATACGTTATAGAATTCATTGAACGTGTGGGAGAAAGTATTGCAGCCACCATATCATCGGTTAAGTCAAACATTCAGACGACCTACCTGCTGGAGCAATCACAGCAGCAGGCCGAGGAAATGTCGGCGCAGGAAGAAGAAATGCGGCAGAACATGGAAGAATTGCGGGCCACGCAGGAACAATCGGCACGGCGTGAAGAAGAGCTGCATCGTGAGGTTGAGGAATTGCGCAAAAGACTGAGTGAATTAACCGAAAAATAAAAAGCGACACCTTGGAAATCCGTGAATTGCTTGATACGTTCCACAACCTGAAGATCCTGGTGGTGGGCGATGTGATGATTGACTCCTATCTGTGGGGAAATGTAGCCCGGATCTCTCCTGAAGCTCCCGTCCCCGTTATTACGCAAACCCGCACCGAAAACAGGCTCGGAGGCGCATCCAATG
>CAYMJH010000236.1:0-3101 GCA_964390385.1 uncultured Bacteroidales bacterium
GACGATCACCTGGCTTCCATTCTTGAAACAGGTTTCAATCCGCACCCTTCCTATAATTTTTATGAAACAGCCGGGCCCTATCTCAACTATTTTCCACCTGACATTATCTTGCTGGAAATCGGGACCAATGACGTCATGAGCGGCGATGTATATGAAATAAGCAATGAGATAAACCGCATACTCAACGCCGTGGATGCCTATGAAACGAGCTCCGGCAAGCCCGTGATCGTTTTCGTTGCCCTCATTATCAGTACCAAAACAGGCACGGGGTCATGCTCATCCAACAACCTGGTCAATATCTACAATTCAAACCTCGCCTCTGTCGTCACCAGCCGTATCAGTGCGGGTGACAAACTGGTGCTGGTGGATATGCAATGCAGCGCTAACATCGATTATTCGGGCGATATGCTCGATACCTATCATCCCTACCCTTCGGGATATGAAAAAATGGGGACGACCTGGTTTAACAGCATCAACAGCCTTAACTCGGCACCGCTTGTCAATGACATTCCCAACCAGACCAGGTCGGAAGGAACACCTTTCGCCACCATCAATCTTTCTGCCTACGTTTCAGACAACGAGACCACCAACGCCGATATCGTCTGGACCTTTACGCCTGCAAGCCCGCAATACCTTAATATATCCATTGCCGGCCAGGTCGCCACTATCACTCCCAAGGACGCCAACTGGAACGGCAGTGAGACCATTACCTTTAAGGCCACCGATAAAGGCTATATCGTACAGGGACTGAGAAAATCCGCCACCGACGAAGTTACTTTTTCGGTAACGCCTATTAACGATCCCCCGGCAATTCTTTCGCAGGCAGCCAGTCTGAACATAAACGAAGACAACTTCATTGATCTTGCCCTGCATCATTTTACCGTTGAAGATGTGGACGATCCGCCTTCAGCGCTGTCTTTGATAACGCTTTCGGGCCTTGATTACACCTTCAGCGGGAACAGGGTTACGCCTGCACCGGATTTCAACGGTAGCCTGAATGTGAATGTCAGGGTAAGCGACGGCAAAACACAGAGCGGCATTTTCCAGGCATCGGTAAATGTTCTGCCCGTAAACGACCCACCTTATATCATCCTGCCTGAGGTTCGCACGGCCTTTGAAAACGATCTCTATTCAGGCGTTTTTGAGGTGCACGATGTCGACAACGGCGACAATCCGACCTTGTCAACCCAATCCATACCATCGTGGCTTAGCTATAATGCGTCCACCCTTACTTTGTCAGGAACGCCCGGGGCGATCGAACGCGGGAGCCACCAGGTGCGCATGAGAGCCAGCGACGGGAAATCCACGGTTGATTCAACTTTTATCCTTACAGTGGTCGATGTTAACGACAAGCCTCAGTTTGATTCCGATCCCGATACCATAGCCATCATCAACGAGTTTTATTACCACACGGTTGAAGTGAGCGATGCTGACGAGGGTGATGTGCTGACCGTTTCCGTTGTTTCGAAACCTTCGTGGATGACCTTTACATTACCCGGTATCCTGAGCGGACAACCTGTCATATCCGATACGGGCAAAGCATCGCTGGTGCTTGAAGTTACCGACGGCAAAGCCGTAACGGAACTATGGGCCACCATCACGGTCAGGCTGCCTTCGCGGGCAAAGGATGATCTGTTGGATGAAAGCATCAGAATATACCCCAATCCGGCCGGATCTCAATTCACCATTTATGCTCCGCAGGGTCATCTGGCTTTCCTGGAACTTATTGATATGAGCGGCCACAGGGTTTATTACCGGATCCTTTCAGCAGCAGGGAATGCGGTGGTCATTAATGATTATTCGCTTCTCCCCGGGGTTTATTTTTACCGGATTATTACAGACACGGCCCCGCATACCGGCAAAATCATCCTGCAATAAGTGCCTTTCCCCGGCAGGACGAACAACGGTTGAACCCTGAAACCAAACCGTGTTGAAGTTCTTTACCCGGCTTACCCTGTCATTGATCCAAAACCGGATGCCGTTGATAAAACAGGTAGAAAAATGTGATAAAAAATAATAACCTTTGCCGGTAAATAGGGTATAAAAGGATGAATCTGACCCTATGATGATATGATATAGAATTTTATTGTATGTTATTTAACTCCCTTCAGTTTATTTTCTTCCTGCCAGCCGTTGTGGCCTTGTATTATATACTGCCACACAGGTTCAGGTGGGTGTTGCTGCTGGCCGCCAGCTATTACTTCTATATGTGCGCCAACGTTAAATTTGTTGTGCTGCTTTTCACCGCAACCGTCATTTGTTATGGGAATGCCATATGGATCTCACGGTCAGGGAACCGTTTGCTGAGAAATGGATTGCTGGTGCTTACCCTTGCATTGATGCTGGGCCCTCTTTTCTTTTTCAAGTATTTCAATTTATTCAGTGACACAGTCAACAGTGCGCTGGGACAATTCAATATTTTTTACAGGTTCCCATACCATAAGTTTTTTCTCCCGGTTGGCATCTCGTTTTATACCTTCATGGCACTGGGTTACATCATCGATGTGCACCGGGGGAATATCGAACCCGAATACCATTTCGGAAAATTTGCCGTTTTCATTTCTTTTTTCCCGCAATTGCTGGCCGGACCCATAGGACGAGCAGCACCCCTCATGCCTCAGTTTGAAAAGCCTGTTCGTTTTAATTATACCGATATCCGTGAAGGACTGTTCCTCATCGTGTGGGGATTCTTTAAAAAGGTCGTCATCGCCGACCGGCTTTCAGAATATGTCAACCTGGTTTATGACAATCCCCGGGCCTTTGACGGCGGACATTACCTGCTGGCCACCCTGTTCTTTGCCGTGCAGATCTACTGTGACTTCTCAGGTTATACCGATGTTGCCAGGGGATCGGCAAGGCTGCTGGGCATCAATTTAATGGTGAACTTCAGGCTTCCTTACCTGGCTACGTCGATCCGCGAATTCTGGCAGCGCTGGCACATTTCGCTTACCACATGGTTCAGGGACTACCTGTTCCTGCCCCTGTCGGTTGGTGTTTCACGGGGCATTAAGAAAGAAAGGGTCCTGTTTATCAAAACCGACCTGTTTATTTATATTGTCGCCAGCGCCGTCACCTGGTTCCTTACGGGTCTCTGGCATGGG
>CAYMJH010000236.1:3111-5788 GCA_964390385.1 uncultured Bacteroidales bacterium
CAATTATACCTTCATCGTGTGGGGACTGATCCACGGATTTTTCATGGTGCTTTACCAATGGCTTCACAAAGACAGGGTAAAATTCAGGAAAAAACTGGGAATCGGAAAAAACAATGCCTTCATTACGGTTTATGACACCGTCGTGACCTTCATCATCGTCACTTTTGCATGGATATTTTTCAGGGCCAATACCATGAGCGATGCCATGCTGATCATAGGAAACCTGTTTGACTTTTCAGCCGGCCGGACGGTGAACCTCTTCCGGTTCCCGGCTGACTTTACAATTGCCTTCATCAGCATAGGACTGTTATTGCTGATAGAAATACTGGAAGAATACAACGGGTTGCAGGGAAAGCTGCGCATTGCGGTTAAGCCTGTGAAATGGGCCATCCTGGCTGCGCTTGTCCTGTCCGTATGCATACTGGGCAAATGGAATGAGGCCGATTTCCTGTATTTCCAATTTTAACTGAAAAACCGATGAGCGAGAAAGTATTAAAATGGATCGTTAACCTGGCAGGCGCTGTCTGTATTTTTGCATTCCTGGCCGTGAGATATGAGCCTTTTTTCAATCTTGTCCTGCTCGAGAAAGTCCTGCCCGAATACTGGGAAAACACCAAATACGGAGAACTGTATTATTTCAATTTCATCCGTCATTTCCGGGAGAAAGGAATGCCGAAGCATATCCAGAAATACCGTCATACCAGTAAGCACCCGAAAATACAGGATGCGGATATTCTTACGTTCGGCGACAGTTTTTTCGATTTTTCCCGGATGGTCACCTTCCCCGAACGGCTCGGGGATACCCTGCATAAAAAGGTTTACTACGAAAGGTTTTTCAACGACCACCGGCCGCTTTACTACCTTCACCAGTACAATTATTCAAACCATGCTCCCAAAACACTGATCTACGAATCGACTGAGCGTTATATACCCCTCCGGTTCAGCCAGCCTCATGAGACAACATTCGCAACGGATGCAAGAAGCGGGATCAGGAAAAAAATAGCAGGGGTGAGAGACTGGCTGTTCAGCAGAAACGCAGAGGTAAAATACAATACACTGCTGACCCGGAGCATTTTTTCCACGCACCTGTATTCAGCTATCGCCACCCTGAAATTCAATGTGTTCGGCTATATTTCCTCTCAAACACCTGTTTATTCGCTTGATTATAAGGAGCCCTGGCTGTTCTATTATGAAGAAACCGATCCCGGAACCCCGTTGAGTTATTATTACCTGCACAGCGAAGAGGAGATCAATGCCTATTGCGATAATATTGCCGACCTGCGCGAAAAACTGAAGAAAATGTATAATCTCGATATGGTTTTTATGCCTATTCCCTCGAAATATACGATTTATCATAAACTCCTCAATAACGACCCGTATAACAACTTCCTGCCCAGGCTTTATGAGGGTCTTGCCCGCAGGGGAGTTCCCACCATCAACCTGTACGACGACTATGTAAATTCCACCGGGGTGCTGTATTACGGCACTGATACGCACTGGAATAAAAAAGGCATCGACATAGCCCTCGGTAAAACCGTAGATTTTTTAAGGCTCAGGCAGGCAGGCGATTTGATCGCATCGGATTCAAATTATTTTACTAATGATAAAAATTTACCTGAATGAAAGCAGTATTACTGGCCGGCGGATTCGGCACAAGGATCAGTGAAGAAAGCGGTATTCGTCCGAAACCCATGGTAGAGGTCGGAGGAAAACCCATCTTGTGGCACATTATGAAGATCTATTCCCATTACGGGATCAATGATTTTATTATATGCCTGGGCTACAAGGGAAATATGATCAAGGAATATTTTTCCAATTATTTCCTTTTTAATTCCGACGTGACCTTTGATATGAAGAACAACAACATGAAGGTGCACAAGATGCATTCCGATCCCTGGTCGGTGACGCTGGTTGATACCGGCGAAAACTGCCTTACCGGCGGGCGCCTCAGAAGGGTTAAGGAATATATCGGAAACGAAACATTCTGTATGACTTACGGTGACGGTGTAAGTGATATCAACATCAACAACCTCATCATGCACCACAAAAACCAGGGTGTTCTTGCCACGCTGACCTCCGTAAGACAACACGGTCGTTTCGGTGTTTTCAACCTTCACCCGGGTGAATCAAAAATCAAATATTTCAAGGAGAAGCCTAAAAATGACGGCGATGACACGGCATGGATCAACGGCGGTTTTTTTGTACTGGAGCCCAAAGTCCTCGATTATATCGAAGGAGATCAAACGTCATTTGAAAAAGAACCCCTGGAACGACTGGCTACCGATGGCCAGTTATGCGCCTTCAGACATACCGGGTTCTGGCAGCCCATGGATACCCTCCGGGACAAGAACCTGCTCGAAAACCTCTGGCAAAGCCCCAATCCGCCCTGGAAGGTGTGGAATTAATTTACGATTTAATATCAAAGATTTAAGATTTAAGAAGTGAAAGACATAAAATGATATAATCAATTATATCTCATAAATCACAATATGCCGGAAGCAAATTATAATTTAAATAAATCAAATAAAAAATCATGAAGATCATTATTGCAGGTAATTCAGGCTATGTCGGGCCCAGTGTTATCAATCAACTGCGGAAGACCTTCCCCGGTGCTCAGTTAATAGGTTTTGACATCGGCTATTTCACCCATTGTCTATCCAATGCCGACTTCCAACCC
>CAYMJH010000237.1:0-5785 GCA_964390385.1 uncultured Bacteroidales bacterium
AATCAGTAATCGGTAACCGGTTGGCTTTTCGTTTTTCACTTTTCGTTTTTCACTGTTCCACCTTTCCACTTTTCCACCTTTTTTGTAACCTTCCGTAAATTGCTTATCATTGTACCCTCATATAACCAAACACCATGAAAGGCATCATCCTTGCCGGCGGTTCGGGAACCCGCCTCTACCCCATCACCAAAAGCATATCCAAGCAGATCATCCCCATCTACGACAAGCCCATGATCTATTATCCCCTGTCGGTGCTGATGCTGGCCGGCATCCGGGAAATTCTCATCATATCCACTCCCAAGGATATCCATCTTTACCAGGATCTTTTGGGAAACGGATCGCAGCTCGGCCTTTCCCTTTCATATGAAATTCAGCCTTCGCCCGACGGCCTTGCACAGGCCTTTATCATCGGTGCGAAATTCATCGGCACCGACACCGTGTGCATGATCCTGGGCGATAACATTTTTTACGGCCACGGATTCGGGAATGTGCTCAAAGCCACCGCACAGCTGAAAGAGGGCGCGGTGGTGTTCGGGTATTATGTGAACGATCCCGAGCGATATGGCGTTGTGGCCTTCGATGACAAAGGCAGGGTGACCAGCATTGAGGAAAAGCCGGCGGTTCCCAAATCAAACTTTGCGGTTACCGGATTGTATTTTTACGGCAATGACGTGGTGAATAAGGCTGCAACGCTGAAGCCTTCCAAACGGGGAGAACTGGAAATAACCGACCTTAACCGGCTGTACCTGGAAGAAGGCCGGCTCAAAGTACAGCTGCTGGGCAGGGGCATCGCATGGCTCGACACCGGCACCCACGAAAGCCTGCTGCAGGCCTCGACTTACATCCAGACCATTGAGGAAAGGCAGGGACTGAAGATCTCCTGTATCGAGGAAATTGCCTATAAACAAGGCTATATCACCAAAGAACAGCTGATAGCCCTTGCACAGCCCCTGATGAAGAACCAGTACGGGCAATACCTTATCAAAACAGCTGAAGAAAAAACTTACCTTTTCAATAATCTTGAATAACATGGAAATAACAGCAACGGAATTATCCGGACTCTTTATCATCAAACCCAAAATATTCAGTGATCAGCGCGGATATTTTTTTGAGAGCTTTAACGAAAAGAACCTGGCCATGATCGGGCTCAATTTCAGGTTTGTACAGGACAACCAGTCCAAATCGGTTTACGGCGTAATCCGGGGTCTGCATTATCAGACGGAACCATATGCCCAGGCCAAACTGGTGAGGGTCCTTTCCGGCACCGTCAGGGATATTGCCGTGGATATCCGCAAAGGCTCGCCCACCTTCGGCCAGTATTTCAGCCTGGAGCTCAGCTGCGAGAACAAGCTCCAGCTGCTGATCCCGAAAGGATTTGCGCACGGCTTCTCCGTGCTTTCCGAAACGGCTGTTGTGCTTTACAAGACCGACGCGTATTACATGCCCTCCGCCGAACGGGGTATCCTGTACAGCGATCCTGCCCTGTCCATTGACTGGGGGGTGAAGCCCGGTGAAGCCCTGGTCGCGGAACGCGACAGGAATTTCCCCTTATTCGAAAAAGCTGAAATGAATTTTATTTTTTAATCCCATGAAACGGATCCTGGTCACCGGGGCAAACGGACAACTCGGAAGCGAATTGAAGAAACTGAGTTTCGAATATCCCGCCTTCGCCCTTGACTACGTTGACATTGATACGCTTGACCTCACCCAGCTGCCGGAAGTCGGCCGTTTCTTCCTCAATAACCGGTTCGACTTCATTATCAATTGTGCGGCCTATACGGCGGTTGATAAGGCTGAAACCGAACCCGACAAGGCCTTCCTGGTCAACGCGAGGGTTCCGGAAATCCTGAATGACGTTGCTGCAAAAAGCCACAGCCGGCTGATCCATCTTTCAACCGACTATGTATTTGACGGCCGGGCCTGCCTTCCCTATGTTGAAACCGATCCCGTTTCACCCCAGTCATCCTATGCCAACAGCAAACTTGCCGGGGAACAGGAAGTGCTTAAAAGCCCCGGTAACATCATCGTGCGTACCTCCTGGCTGTATTCCGCCCAGGGCAACAATTTCCTCAGGACCATGCTGCGGCTGGGGAAAGAAAGGGAGTCGCTGAATGTGGTCTTCGACCAGATCGGAACACCGACTTCCGCCGCCGACCTGGCCGGCGCCCTGCTGACAATATGTTCCCGGCTTGAATCTGACGGTGATAACTATGGCGGTATCTACCATTTCTCCAACGAAGGGGTCTGCAGCTGGTACGACTTTGCGCTGGAGATCATGGAAATGGCGGGACTGAAATGTAAGGTGAATCCCATCACATCCGATCAATACCCCTCACCCGTGAAACGCCCTCCCTACAGCGTATTGAACAAGGCCAAGATCAAAGCCGCCTTCGGACTTGAGATCCTGCATTGGAAAAAAAGCCTGGAGAAGGTCATATCCTCTGTTCTATAGAACAAATTGAGCACCCCTGCAAATTCATTGCGAATTTATTGCCGTCAGCTTTAGCTGACGGGAAATGTTTATAAGTAAATGGGTTGCATGAATCTATAAAAAAAACGCAGAAGATGTTACAACATTGTAATCAGGCGCGTTTGAGATAAACTTATCTTTCATCCTCCCCCTGCCCTCCCGATTTCATCGGGACAAGCTCTCCAGCGGGGGACATTGCTTATCCTAAACTTTGAACGTAACGCTTTTCTTAAGCAAATTTTTATATTAGCATTAAAGGCAAAAGATTCCTTTTGTGACAAGTTTTATGAGCATGATGTCCCCCGCTGGCGGGGGGATGGGGGGTGGACAATTACGAAAGGTATTGTTAAAAATGTTCATTTTCTGTATGATAAAACAAGTCTTGTTTATAATCTTTTGAAAAATACTTATTTTTATATCCATATCCTGCAGTAAACATAAAGTCCTATGTTTATTGCGCTGTTAAACCAATTGACCATCAAAAGTTTGGTGCAATATGGAAAATAGTCATTACAACAAAAAACTCAGAAAATATTCCCATGACCTAAGAAGCAACATGACGAAAGCCGAGGCCTGCTTATGGAAATATGCTTTGCGTGCCGGCCACATGAAGGGGTACACATTCAGGCGACAACGGCCGGTTCTAAATTATATGGCGGATTTCATGTGCCTGAAACTTAAACTGGTGATTGAAGTCGACGGTGCTACGCATGATATTGAAGAGACTGTTGAAAGGGATAATGCCAAACAAAAAGCATTGGAAAATGAAGGATATTATATTTTAAGGTTTACTGATGAAGAAGTGCTTAAGAGTATGAATAGTGTAATTGTTGCTATTGAGGATTTCATTAAAACGATTGAAAGTGATGGAGCTTTTAAATAATGCAGAATTAGCTGATTATCCACCCCCCAACCCCCCGCCAGCGGGGGACATCGCATCTTATAGCCTTTAGCTTTTAATTTTATGCATTTTACTTTGTTCTCTTTATAAGCAAAAGCTTCTTATTAACAGATAAGCATGAACAGCCAGATGTCCCCCGCTGGCGGGGGTGCAGGGGGTGGACCTTCAACAGGATAACATGCATTCATTTTTTGAAACCATTCCCCTTCCCTGTTGTTTTTTTTATGCCGGGATTTTATAATTTCGCCTGGTTTTATAACCTAATTAATTTTTAAATTCTGCATGGTAGAAAATTTGTTTAAAATCCTGGAAAGCAAAAAAATAGTCCTTCCCGATGATGTACATGTGCTGCTCAGCAGCTGCAAAAATTATAGGGTATTCGATACGGTTGAGGAATTGAAGATCGCCGCTGTCGGAGGAGAAAAGAATATTTCCTTTGAAGTCAAATATACCCTTCCCGAAAAAGGAGAGTACACAGAGGCCATTGTGCACAAGGTAACCAACGGCATATCGGCCAATTACACCGAGCCTTATATGCGTCGCCGTGATCCCGACACCATGGTGATCGCCGATGCAATGCCCAGCGACAAGGAACGGTTCACAGCAAGGTTCGGATATGACTTTCAGTCGCTGAAATCAGACACCCTTGCCTGGTTGAGACAGCAGGAGCTCAGCGTATTCTTTTATGTCGCAGGAAGCGATAAGATCGGTGTGGGGGGAATGGCGATCGCCCCTTCGAACGCGGGTTTCTTTGCCATGGGACTGGCCATGCTGCAGCGCATTATGGCGGTGGACGAATTGCCGGAAAACTTCTCCGTCGATTCGGTGATCTATGTCGCCCCAACCTTCCGGCATACGCATTTCAAGGGCAGGCAAATCGTCGTTCACAACCGGTCGGCAAACCTGCATGAGATCTATTCCTATAATCTTTACCCGGGACCCAGTGCAAAAAAAGGTCTCTACGGTGCCTTACTCACCAAAGGTGAAAAGGAAGGATGGATCACGGCTCACTGTTCCACCGTCCAGGTAGTCAGTCCCTATGACAACATCACCACCTTCATGCATGAAGGTGCCAGCGGCGGCGGAAAAAGCGAAATGCTGCAGCATATTGTAAGGGAACTGGACGGGCAGATCCTCATAGGTGAGAATATGATATCGGGTGAAAAAAGACTGATCAACCTGCCCCTGTTCTGTTCATTTAACCCCGTGACCGACGACATGGCCCTGTGTCACCCCTCCATCCAGGGAGATAACGGTAAGCTTACCGTGCTGGATGCGGAGAATTCCTGGTTTATCCGTGTCGACGGAATTACGGATTACGGTGATGACCCTTTCCTGGAAAAAATCACCATAAAACCCAAAAAGCCTTTGTTGTTCCTGAATATCGTATCCCATCCGCAGGGTACGGCATTGATCTGGGATCATATTGAAGACAGTCCGGGAAAAAGGTGTCCCAATCCCAGGGTGATCGTTCCCAGGGACATTGTTCCCGGCATCGTGAACAAGCCGGTTACGGTGGATGTCAGGAGTTTCGGCGTCCGCACCCCTCCCTGCTCGAGGGAAAATCCCAGTTACGGCATCATCGGATTGTTCCACATTCTTCCCCCGGCACTGGCCTGGCTTTGGCGGCTGGTCTCGCCCAGGGGGCACGCCAATCCGAGTATCGTCGGTGGCGAAGGCATGGAATCGGAAGGTGTGGGCAGTTACTGGCCTTTTGCCACCGGCAAAAAGGTAACCCATGCCAACATATTGCTTGAACAGATCATCCAGACGCCCCGTATGCGGTATACCCTGGTACCCAACCAGTATATCGGCGTCTGGAAAGTGGGCTTCAAGCCCCAGCTCCTGATGCGGGAATACCTTACCCGCAGGGGAAATGCAAAATTAAGAAGTGACCAGTACCAGGATGCCCGTTGTCCCCTGCTGGGCTACGAGCTCAATTATCTGACCATCGAAGGATCAAAAATACCGTCGAGGTTCCTGAAAGTTCACCGTCAGACCGAAGTCGGAACAGACGGTTATGATGCCGGGGCCCAAATGCTCTACGAATTCTTTAAAAAGGAGTTGCAGCAATACCTTACGCCTGAATTATCCTCTGTTGGCAGGCGGATCATCGATGCCTGCCTGTCGGGCGCCACCGTGGAGGAATACAACGCCATCATCCCCATGCATTACCAGTATTCCTTCCTGACCATGAAGGATTATGAGCAGAACGGGGAGAATGACGGGATGTGAGGGTTGTGAGGGATGTGAGAGTTGTGATTGTTGTGATTGTTGTGATTGTTGTGATTGTTGTGGTTGCTTTGCCCTCCGAAGCCCAGGCTGGTATATGAGCGTTTTGCGGCGAAGGAGGGTGAAGGTTGTGATTGTTGTGATTGTTGTGATTGTTGTGATTGTTGTGGTTGCTTTGCCCT
>CAYMJH010000238.1:0-5769 GCA_964390385.1 uncultured Bacteroidales bacterium
AGGTGGAAGGCGTTAAGCTGCTGGACGTCGATCCCGGCAAGGCCACCAACCGCACCGTGGTTACCTTCGTGGGCACTCCCGATGCAGTTTGCGAAGCCGCTTTCAGGGCTGTTAAAAAGGCTTCAGAACTGATCGACATGCGCCAGCATCATGGCGAACATCCCCGTTTCGGAGCCACCGACGTATGCCCGCTGGTCCCGGTGGCCGGCATCACCATGGAGGAAGTTGTCGTTCACGCCCGAAAGCTGGCCCGCCGCATCGGAGAGGAACTGGGAATCCCCGTGTACTGCTATGAATTTGCAGCCTTTGAGGAAAAACGCCGTAACCTGGCCAACTGCCGGCAGGGAGAGTATGAAGGCCTGGCTAAAAAAACAGCATCCATAGAATGGAAGCCCGATTTCGGACCGGCCGCCTGGGATGATAGTATGGCTCTCACCGGCGCGACAGCCGTGGGGGCCAGGAATTTCCTTATCGCCTACAATGTCAACCTCAACACCACTTCGGTGCGCCGGGCCAACGCCGTTGCCTTTGATATCCGTGAAAAAGGCAGGGTGAAAAGAGAAGGCGACCCGGTGACCGGGAAGATCATAACCGATCAAAACGGCAACCCGGTATTTGAACCCGGACTGCTGAAAGCGGTTAAAGCCATCGGGTGGTATATTGAAGAATACGGCATCGCCCAGATCTCCATTAACCTCACCGACCTGTCCGTCACACCGCTGCATGTCGCCTTCGACACGGCTTGCGAGCAGGCACAAAAAAGGGGATTGCGGGTTACAGGATCGGAAATCGTCGGCGTGGTTCCCCTCAGTGCCATGCTGGAAGCAGGAAAATATTTCCTGGCAAAACAAAACCGCTCCGCCGGCATCCCCGAAAAGGAGATCATCAAGATCGCCGTTAAATCCCTTGGCCTCGGCGACCTTGCCCCGTTCGTACCCGAAAAGAAGATCATCGAATACATCATGAAGGATCCGGCAGAGAAAAAGCTGGTGCAAATGAGCCTAACTGCCTTTGCCGCTGAAACGGCTTCGGAATCACCGGCTCCCGGTGGCGGCTCTGTGGCTGCCTATGCCGGTGCGCTTGGTGTATCCCTGGGCACCATGGTGGCCAATATCTCCTCGCATAAGGCAGGATGGGACAGCCGGTGGAAAGAGTTCTCTGACTGGGCTGAAAGGGGAATGGCCCTGCAAAAAGAATTGCTGTCACTGGTAGACGAAGACACCGCTGCTTTTAACCGCATCATGGAAGCTTTTGGTTTGCCAAAAGAAACAGAAGCTGACAGGGAAGCCAGAAAAAAAGCCATACAGGAGGCCACACGCGGCGCTATCGAGATCCCTTTCAAAGTGATGAAGAAATCATATGATTCCCTGGAAATAATTATGGCCATGGTTCGGGAAGGGAATCCCAACTCGGTGACCGATGCCGGTGTCGGCGCCCTGTGTGCCTGTACCGCGGTGAAAGGAGCCTTTTTAAATGTAATGATCAACAGCGCAAGCCTCGATGACAAGGCATATGTAAATCAGGTGCTGGAAGAAGGCAACGCCATTGAGGCCGACGCTGTGAGAATGGAAACGGAAATCCTCGGGTTGCTCAGGAGAAAACTGGTCTGAACTAAGATTTGCAGGATTTTCGGATGAACAGGATTCAGGTAGGTTTTATCCAGGTTTGTATCGTGTTAATTGTATATTTTTATACATTGTTTTTCTTAAATCTTACATCGTAAATCTACTAATAACAAAATCTTAATTAAAGTTAATCTGTATTATGAATGCACAAATCCTTATCACCTATGCCACCAAGTATGGTGCAACAGCCGAAATAGCGGAAAAAATCGGCGAAGTACTGCGCCAGTCGGGTCTGGATGCCGACATCGTGCCGGCAGACCGCGTCACCAACCTGCCATCCTATAAGGCAGTTATCCTGGGCAGCGGCGTTTATGCAGGCCAATGGCTTAAAAAAGCCGCCAGGTTCCTGAAGGAAAACGAGAAAACCCTCTCGGGACAAAATGTATGGATCTTCTCATCGGGACCGACTGGCCAGGGTGATCCGGCGGAACTGCTGAAAGGCTGGCGCATGCCGGCATCGCTCAAAAGCATTGCTGACCGCATTCATCCCAAGGACATGGCTGTGTTTCACGGCAGCATCAGCGAAAAAAAGCTGAACTTCTTTGAAAAAAGGATCCTTAAAATGGTAAAAGCCCCTTCCGGTGATTTTCGCGACTGGAACGCCATCAATGCATGGGCATCCTCCATTGCCGGTGAGATGAAGGGGAAGGCCTGAAAAAGACTTTACCGGATCATAACACAGGGGATTCTTGCAGCCCTGACTGGAATTCTATACATTAGCAAAAACCTGCTCCATGAAAATAAGTCGTGATGCCAAAAAACTGAGGCAAATCATTGAAAAAGCCATCGAAGACCATCAGATCTCCAAAGTGGAATATGAGAAAATCATCTCCCAGGCTTTTGAAGATTCCCACATCGACCCTCAGGAATGGGCCTTGCTGAGGGAATTGCAAAAGATGATTGCCGATAAGTCAGTGACGTTTACGCCTTAAAAAGATCCAAGATCAAAGATTAAAGACCAAAGACAATCACAACAATTCACCAATCACCAATCACCAAATCACCAATCACCAATCACTAATCACCAGATCAGCCAATCATCAAATCATCAAATCAATAAATACTCATCATGGGAAAAAAAGCAGTTGAAATTCTGTCGATCAATGTGAAGAAACTGATTGACATGTTAAACGCCGCCTTGTGTGAAGAATGGCTGGCCTATTACCAGTACTGGATCGGTGCGCGCCTCATGGAAGGACCCATGCGCAGTGAAATCGAGCCCGAGTTGTTATTACACGCCACACAGGAGCTGAATCATGCCGTGCTCGTGGTTAACCGCATCATTCAACTGGGCGGCGAACCGGTTATTAATCCCAAAGACTGGTTCAAACTAAGCCGGTGCAAATACGAAGCTCCCGATGATCCTTACGTAGAGGCTATCCTGGACCAGAATCTCAACGGTGAACGCTGTGCCATCCAGCGGTATAAAGAAATTGCCGACTTTACCAACGGGAAAGACCATACCACCCACCAGATGGCCACTACCATCCTGAATGAGGAACTCGAGCATGAAAATGATATTGAGGACTGGCTGACGGATATCAAGCGAATGAAAGATGAGCTGAAGAAGCTCAGGTTGAAGTGAGAGGCCTCACCCCCTGCCCCCTCTCCCAAGGAGAGGGGAAAAGATATTTTCAAATATTGCTGTAGTTATGCTGTAATTAAGGCATGAAAAGACCGGTATTATATTTAGTTTTTTTCATTTTTATCTTTTCCTGCGACCACACTCAAAGAAAAGTCCTGTTGGTCGATGATTACTCGCTCCTTCATCGGGGGCCTCTGGGAAGCGGAGCCGGCGCTCACACTGAATATCATTACCTGCCTGAAACCGCCCCGAAAGGAAACTGGTCGGTTTCAACCTTCCGGTACAACCTGCCCGAGTCTTGGTTTATAAGGGAAGTCAGAGGTAGCCGATCGCTGGTGCAGCAGGCAGTTAACAAAGATGTTCACTGGCATCCCATGGTGATAGCCGGGAACCAACACTGGGAAAACTATTCTTTTGAAGCCTCAGTCACGCCGGATTCAACCGGATACCGGTGCGGGGTGGTATTCCGTTACATAAACGACCGCTGTTATTATTTCTTCGGGGTGCAAAACGATTCTGCAAGGCTTCTCATGGTGCAACACGGCAACGGTTTTCGCCGGCCTTTTGAAAAGGTCCTGGCAGCTGAAAAGTTTGAATATCATGCGGGACAATGTCTCGAACTTGCCGTTCTGCTCCGCGGTGATCATATTCATGCCGCCATTGACGGCGGCCCTGTTTTTAACATTACCGACAACACTTACGGCAAAGGTAAGATTGGTTTCACAGCCGACGGTCCTGCTTCTTTCGGTCCGGTTAAAATTACAGCCAGCTATAAAGACAAGCGGAAAGCGGAACGGGCGGCCACCGAAGAAGAAAAACTTGAAAAAAGCCTGCAGGAGGCTAATCCAAAGCCCGTACTGTGGAAGAAGATATCCACTGAAGGCTTCGGCGTTGGCCGGAATCTGAGGTTCGGGGACCTGGACAATGACGGGACAACGGATGTGCTGATCGGACAGGTGATCCACCATGGTCCCAAGGACCGGAACAGCGAGCTGAGCTGCCTCACGGCCATGACCTTCGACGGCGAGATACTATGGCAAATGGGTCAGCCTGATCCCTGGAAAGACCATCTGACCAACGATGTGGCATTCCAGATCCACGACATCGACAGGGACGGCAGGAATGATGTGATCTGTTGCATGAACCGCGAGATCATCGTAGCCGATGGTGGCACCGGCAAAACGAAATACAAAGCCCCTGCCCCGTTAATGGTTTCCGGTGAACAACCCTCTGCTGAACGTATCCTGGGCGATTGTATTTTTCTGTGCGACCTGAGAGGCACAGGCTATGACAGCGATATCATCATCAAAGACCGTTACACGCACCTATGGGCAATGGACAACAATCTTAAGGTCATGTGGGAGGGAACATGCAGGACCGGCCACTACCCCTATGCCCTGGATATTGACGGAGATAACAGGGATGAGCTGATGATGGGATATACCCTGTTTGACCACGACGGCCGTGTAATTTGGTCGCTCGACACCGTGCTGGGAGATCACGCCGACGGAGTGGCCCTGGTGAAATTCAGAGAAGACCAGGAAATCGGGCTCATGTGCGCGGCCAGCGACGAAGGCATGCTGTTCACGGATTTACAGGGAAATATCCTCCGGCATCATTATATTGGCCATGTGCAAAATCCGGCCGTAGCCAATTTCAGGGATGACCTGCCCGGCCTTGAAACGGTGTCGGTGAATTTCTGGGGCAACCAGGGGATCATTCACCTGTTTGATGCTGAAGGAAATATAGTTTATGATTTTGAGCCCAATCAATATGGCAGCATGTGCCTGCCGCTGAACTGGACGGGAAAGTCAGAAGAGTTCTTTTTGCTCAATGCCAATGTCGACGAAGGTGGGGCATACGACGGATGGGGGCGGCAAGTGTTGGAATTCCCGGATGACGGTCATCCCGATATGTGCTATGCCGTACTTGACGTCACCGGCGATTGCCGCGATGAGATCGTGGTGTGGGATCCGCATGCCCTCTGGATTTATACACAGGATGACAATCCTTTGCCGGGCGATCTTTACCGGCCTGTGAGGAATGCCTTGTACAATTATTCCAATTACCAGGCGACGGTTTCTTTTTCAAGGGACAAGGGACGAGGGACGAGAGAAAACCAGTGAAACCTGCCTGCCGGCTGGCAGGAGTGAAAAGTGAAAAACTAAATTCTACTATCTACTAACTTCTAACTTCTAACTTCTAACTACTGACTTCTATGCCCTCCGTGAAATCACTCATCAATTCCTTGATTCTTCTTTTTTGTTCCTGTCTGATTAATGCCCAGGACATCTTCCTTTTCTCCTACTTCACCGGCAACGGTGAGGACGGACTCCACCTGGCTTACAGCACCGATGGCCTCAACTGGAACCCCCTGCAGGAAGGCCGTTCATTTCTGACGCCTGCCGTGGGCAAGGACAGACTCATGCGTGATCCCTGCATCATCAGGGGGCACGACGGGCTTTTTCATATGGTATGGACGAGCGGGTGGTGGGACAAACACATCGGTTATGCCTCCTCGCCTGACCTGGTGCAATGGTCGGAACAGAAATCTATTCC
>CAYMJH010000239.1:0-5766 GCA_964390385.1 uncultured Bacteroidales bacterium
CCGATCCTTCGATGTAGATTTTGGTGTTGCGAGCAAGCTGCGCGTTGACGCTCACCATGATAGTCCTTCCGCTTTTAGTGATCAGTTCCAGTCGGAAATCGGAAACCTTCTTCCGTTCCCTGATGATTTTCTCGAAGGTTGATCCCATTTCCCTGATGGCATGAAAATGCCCGAAGTTTTCATTCAGTACCTCGTCTTTTGTTGAACATTCGAGCATACGGATAACGGCATCATTGACGAACAGTATTTCACCTTTCAGGGTAACGGTGAAAACCCCGACAACTGAATTGTCAACCAGCTTGCGGTATTTTTCTTCCGATTCCCTGAGTTTGTCTTCAACCCCTTTCCTTTCCGTAATATCCTGGAAAATTATGGCTGCTGTTCCCAGCGAGGTTTGAAAGGCAGTGACATCGCAGATATTATGAATATGCCCGTCGTCATATTCGATATTATTCCCGTACCATGTATTGCCCTCAGCGGCAACCCTTTTGTACTGCCCGGGAATTTCCGTAAAGGCCAGTGGAGGGAAAGCCTCTTCAATGGTCTTGCCGATTAGCCGCTCGTCCTTAATCTTCAGGATCTGCCTGGCAGCCGGATTCATATCGGTGAGCATCAGGTCGCCCTTTGCGTCAAGGTTATAGATCAGCATGCCCAGCGGAGTGGAGATAAAAATATTCCGGAACTTGCTTTCACTGTATCCGAGTTGCCGCTCCATCTTGCGCAATTCCGTTACGTTCTGCAAAACGATGAACTGGCAGTTTTCCCTGCTTTCCGGATCAGAAAACAGCCTGCTGTGTTGTAATATATGAAGGAAGTTCCTTTCAGGGCCTTTTACATTGAAGTAGGTAGTCGAAAATTCCTTACCCTCCCCGAACTGTTCATGAATCTCGCTGTCAATTCGCGGCCGGTCTTCCGAAACTATGGAGTCAAGGTAGTCCTGGTACGTGACCTTGCCTGTTTTTTCAGTTCGCCCGAGGAGTTCGTGGATATTGGCGGAATGGTCAAGTACATCCTTATGGCCAGATAGTATGAGGTACCCTGATTTACAATGCACCTGGGCTTCCGAAAGCAACTCCATTTTCTTTTCCAGGCTAATTCCCTTTTTCTCCGGAGGCTTGTGTTTATGCATGGAATTTATTTCTCTACCCTAATTTAGAAAAACTTTAGCCTTTTTTCTATCTTTCAGAAATTTTATTTAATGTATGATGGTTGAATATCATGATTTGACCGAACGCAATATAGGATTACTGAGTGAATCAGAGCAGCAGCAGATCAGGGAGACCCATGCAGCCATATTTGGTATGGGCGGTCTCGGCGGTGTGATTGCCGAGGTATTGGTACGTGCAGGTGTAGGCGAACTGACGGTTGTCGACAAGGATGTTTTTGAAACCACTAACCTAAACCGCCAGATTTTTGCTTTCACCGACACCCTGGGTCATCGAAAAACAGATGTTGTTGATGACTTTCTGCACCGGATCAATCCCGGCCTGATCCTGCATAAAGCTATATCGGTTAGTACATCTAACATCGGGGATCTGATGAAAAATGTCAATATTGCCCTGCTGGCCCTGGATGACGTGGTTCCCTGTATCACCATAAGCCGCTTTGCCCATACCCATAACATTCCCCTCGTTGAAGGATGGGCGATTCCCTTTGCAAATGTCAGGGTATTCACTGCCGGTACGCCTACCCTGGAAGAGGTTTATAAATTGCCCACGGAGGGTAAGAAAATGGAGGCCCTGTCGGAAGAGGAAAGACAGGCAATGAACCTGAGCATGCTTTATGAATTAAAGTCCATTGAAGGCATCGACGAGTATTATTCCGAAACTGCCCTGCAAAGCATTAACCGCGGCAGAATTCCCTCCTTCGCGCCCATGGTTTGGCTGACGGCTGTTCTGATGGCCGGGGAAGCCCTGAAGTTAATACTGGGAAAGGGGAATATTGCTTATGCTCCTTCCTTCAGCCTCTATGATCCTTACAGGAACTGCATCCCAAAACAAAATCATCATGAGAATCATTAACACCCATGCTCATCTTATCGAAATCGGTAAGGTATTGCAGGGAAGCGGGCAGCAATACCTTGCCATGCTGAAAGATATCCCGACATTCAGTGACGTCGAGCAGGTAACCGCCATGCTTTCAGTGGAAAATTTGTTGCGCCAGATGGACGAAGCAGGGGTCGACCAGACGGTGCTGTTTGCCATGATCGGCCCTATTCTTTATTCCTCCAACGAATTTGTGGCCGGCATATGCCGCCAGTATCCCGGGCGGTTCATGGGTTTTGCATCAGTGGATGCGGGCAATCCCGAAGCTCCTTCCATGCTTGAAGAAGCCGTATCCAAGCTGGGACTGAAGGGATTGAAACTGCACCCGCCCCTGCAAAACTTTTTCCCCAATGACAGGGCTCTCTGGCCGTTGTATAAGAAAGCAAGAGACCTTCGGATACCGGTTGTTTTTCATATCGGGACAACGCCTTTCGGAAATCTGGTAAAGCTGTCACAGGCTTATCCCATTCTGCTGGATGAAGTAGCCAATGACTTTCCCGACCTTACCATCGTTCTTACCCACCTGGGAACTTTATGGCACAACGAATCCTTTATGATTGCGGAAAAACACCCTAATGTATACATCGATACGGCGGCTTATCCCTATGAGATCAGTGAATTGCTGAATGAAAAGCTGATCCGGCGGGTTGGAGCGGGGAAATTTATCTTTGGCACCGATTTCCCGATGCCCTATGAAGGGAAAATGCACCATATAGGCGATTTTGTCAGCTGCATCAATGCCTTGAACATATCGCATGAATTGAAGGAAATGATCTTCCACGGCAATTTTGAAGCCATGATGAAATCGAAGGTTTAAGACTATCAATACGCCCTGCCATGATAAACAACCTGAAGAGAAAATGGATCAGGCGCTATCTCACGCGGTCAGATCCCCGGGTCCTGGCATCGGGTCATGAAGGAAAGGTTATACCGGCTTTCCGGGATGCCGCAAAAAAGTGCGAGGCCTACCGTAAAATGCTGGAAGAAAGATCCGTACGACCCGGGGATATAAAAACCCTTGATGAATTCAGGACGAGGGTGCCTGTGATCGACAAGAACATTTTATTCTCAGATTTCTCCTTGCATGAATTGATTTCACGGCATGATTTTCCGAAGATCAAAAACATCATGGCCAGCTCGGGATTTTCGGGGAAATTCGCTTTCGGGGCCGATCTGAAAGACGGGGCCGGCAGCAGCCGCTTTTTTGTTGATACGGCATTGGATCTGCTCTTTAACACCACAGGGATAAAGACCTTCCTGATCAATTGCACGCCCATGGGAGTCCATGTGGAAACTACTTTGCCCCTGGCCGAGACAAGCGTCAGAAGCGACATTGCGATTGCCCTGCTGAAAAAAGTATCGGTTTGTTACGAGCAGACGATTATCATCGGAGACCCGTATTTTCTGAAAAAGCTTGTCGAAGAGGGTTGTGAAGCCGGCATCTCATGGAAGAAACTTGGCGTAAGCCTGGTGATGGGCCAGGACTGGTTCCCTGAAACGCTGAGAAGTTACCTGTCCAGCCTGATGGAACTGGATCCTGAATCGACTTCAGACCGAAAAATACTGGCCACCATGGGACTTACAGAACTGGGGCTCAATGTTTTTCATGAAACACCCGAGACGGTGAAAATCAGAAGGGCGGCCCAGCGTGATCCTGATTTTCGCCAACAACTTTATAGAGATGAAAAAACTGCCTGTGGTTACCTGTTTCATTACTATCCCATGCGGTTTTTCATTGAAGAGCATGCCGACGGCTCTCTGCTGTTTACCACCCTCTCAGGCTCAGCTGTGATCCCGTTGATTCGTTATCATTCCGGCGATTGCGGAAAACTTATTTCCTATAAAAGCCTGGAGCAGCTTTTATACCGGTTCCATCTTGAGCCCATGATGCCCCGGCTAAAGCTACCCCTTGCCACCATGTCGGGACGAACAACCAATTTTCTGGCCCTGGGAGATGAAAAGATTTACCCCGAAGACCTTAAACTGGGATTATATGAAGATGAGCATGCCGCCCGTAAAACGACCGGATATTTTTTGATATCGGCCGAACAGGGTAAACCGGTGGCCGAGGTGCAGCTCAAACCCGGCATTGTCCCATCTGCCGCCCTGGGCAATACATTCAGCAATGCCTTACAGCGTTACGTGAAACCTGAACTTGCCGTAAAGTTATATCGTTACCATGATTTTCCGTTCGGCATGGAACTGAACTATGAAAAGAAGTTTCTGAATCTGAAATGAATCCGACAAAGATCTGCAGGACCTTACCCTTTTACCAACTCTACGCTTGAGATTACATTGGATTCATCCATGTAAAACCTGTAGTTTTCAGGATACCTGTTATGCCAGGTCTTTTCAATCTGACGGGCATTGCATACCGCCGGGTAAGTGAAGGCTCCGTAATACATGGCCGGGGGACACATGGGTTCATAGAACCAGTAAAATCTTTCAATAAGGCGACGGAGTGAAGGCTCGATGAGTATAACATAGTCGGTAATGCCGTGTTTTTTGCCATAATGGTGGGATATCCTGAAAATCCCGTGTGAGATAAGCCCCCGGTTTTTAGGTGCGACAACGATATATCGTGATAATTCGCCCATGGTGCTTACATTGATATCCTTTGTTTTGATGGCGGGATGATCCCGGAAGGGAAGTGTGCCGTAATCACAACCCTTGATGAAACGCATGAGTCCAACGATATTGAAATCATCGTCCAGGGCGATGAAGGTGGGCGACTTCTCGTCATAAATATCGCTTTCCAGCTGCTCGGGAAACTGAGCATACGGAAGCCATTTCCGCTCCTCGCAATACACTTTGTAACGAATGGACTGACAAGCCCTTAATTCTTTTTCCGTATCGGCAACCTTGAAATAAAGATTGAAATCGTTCTGAACATCCATAATAATTACTTATTGCACTATACAATTAACAGCAAAAACTGTCCCTGACGGGTTTTTTACGTTAAGGGGTTGGTAAAACGGCAGGTATCAAAGGAATAGCAGCAATGTGCTCTCCTGAAAATAAAAGTAAACAAACACTGTGAATTTTCAAAAGTCTGAACTCCTTTACAGTCCTTATTTACACGATATCAAAACATTGATGACAAATTTCTTTTACGCAATCAACTGATAAACAATCACTTTAATTTTTATTTAGTTTAATTCCAAATTACATTATTTTCAAAAAAATTTTAATATGCTATTGTATTTTATTGATTATATGATAATTATGTATTTATCTAATTTTCAATAAGTTATAAAATTCAGGTTTCCTGATGGTTATACTGTGCTACCACCCTGCCAGGGTGGGGGTACCCTTTCGGGGTGGGGGTACCCTTTCGGGGTGGGGGGACCCTGGCAGGGTGTTGGCAAAAAAAACATAAATCATGTGTTTGCATGGGTAAATCCATTATTTTGCAGAAAAAAACATGGGCAAAAACCGGACACCTTTCCCGAGGGTATTCTGGACCGCCAACCTTATCGAGGTCTTTGAGCGGTTCACTTATTACGGCATCTATATCAGCTTTGGCATATATATGGAAACGCTGGGATTTTCGAAAAGCCAGCTCGGATCGATACAAGGCGTTTTTCTTTTTTTGTCTTATGTCACGCCGGTCATCTCGGGTACCTTTGCCGACCGTTATGGTTTCAAAAAAGTGCTGATTGCATCCTACCTTGCCTATCTTCCCTCCATACTCCTGCTGTTATATACCAGAACTTACTCC
>CAYMJH010000240.1:0-5751 GCA_964390385.1 uncultured Bacteroidales bacterium
CACTTGTCACTCGTCACATGTCACTTCTTTATTCATACCGCAGCGCCTCCACCGGATTTGTCCTTGCTGATTTCAGGGTCTGATAGCATGTTGTTGCCAGGGCTATGATTACAACAATGGCAAAACCTGTTAAGAAATCCAGTGGCCTGATGGTTATCCTGTAATAAAAGCTCTGCAACCAGTTTTTAGCAATAATATAAATCAGGGGACAGCTGATAATCGCCGAGAGGAAAACCAGCACTACATACTCTTTTGACATCAGATAAAAAATGCCTGATGCGGAAGAACCCATGCTTTTTCTGATTCCGATTTCCTTGGTTCTTTGTTCCATGGTAAAAGAAGTCAGTCCAAACAGCCCCAGGGCTGCAATAATGATGGCCAGGACAGAAAAGAGTTTTGAAAGCTGTGCATTCTGTTTTTCTTCCCTGTACTTTTGTGCGAAGTCTTCATCCATAAAGAAAAACTGAAACGGATCATTCAGCGTAAAATCGTTCCATTTCTTTTCAATGGCAGCAATTGTTTTGGCATCAGCTTCTGCGGATAGTCTTACAGTTATGTACCCGTAATTTATGTTTTCATCCTTTACCCTGAAGATATAAGGACTTATCTCGTTATGCAGAGATTCAAAATGAAAGTTTTTAACGATCCCTACGATCGATAATTTTTCATATCCGTCTTCCAGGGTTGATGCAAAGGGATTTTTTAAGGCCAACTGCTTAACAGCACTTTCATTTATAATGCAGGCATTCTTTTCAGCCGCTGATGACTCATTGAATGCACTGCCGTCAGAGAATCTTATTCCATAAGTCTCAAAGAAACTGCTATCAACGTAGTTTATTTTAAAATCCATTACCTCTCCGGGCCTTCCTTCAAGGGCATAGGTTCTTCCTTGTTCACTATGACCCGGCACTCCGGTTGATGATGCTACACGAACAACACCCGGAATACCAGCCAGGACCTCCCTGAATGCAGTTACATGATCGCCGATGGCATGAGCGTGGGATATTACGAGGAGCTGTTCCTGATTAAATCCAAGGTCTTTGTGGAGCATATACCTGATCTGCCTCGTCATGATAAGGGTACCGACAATCAGTATAATGGATATGGAGAACTGGAAGGTAACCATGAGGCTTCTTAATTTGCCGCTTTTGATGCTTTCCCGGAATTTACCTTTAAGAACGTTAACCGGCAAAATGGAGGAAAGGAAGAACGCAGGGTAGCTTCCCGCAAGTATACCGGTCACTATGGCAAAAAGAAACAGTGCCGGTATATTGTACCAGGCAGCAAACAGGTTCATTTCAAGTTTTGCATTCAGCAGCCTGGTGAAAAAAGGCAGGGTATTTTCGACAATTATAATGGCCACGATCAGGGAAATGAAGCTGATCAGCACCGATTCAGCCAGAAACTGGCGGACAAGGTTTCTTTTCGGAGACCCGCTTACTTTTTTAATGCCGACTTCCTTTGCCCTTTTGGAGGCCTGGGCTGTTGAAAGGTTCATAAAATTTATGGCTGCAATCAGGATGATCAGGATGGCCACACTCATGAAAATATAAAGGGTTTTGGGATTTATGGCGGGTTTAATTCCGGGTAATTGTGTAATTGACGGATCAAAATGCACATCCCGGAGGGGTTGCATATAAATTCTGTATTTGTTTTTGGTCAGAAATTCATCGAACGACATGCCAAATGATTTCATAACCAGTTCTGCCATATTCTTTCTAAGCAATCCGGCGATTTTTGCCTCAACTTCCCGGTAACTGGTTTTAGGTTTCAACAGGATATAGGTAGCATAGTTATTGTTTGCCCAGTAATTGTCAACAGATCCCGGGTTTGTCATGAAGGATCCGATCAGCCATGATACCGGTAATCCTGTATGGGATTGTATCCTTGTCAATGCTGAGTAATTTATCGATCGGATCGTCATCACCAAACAGTTTCTTTGCAGTTGATGCTGATAAAACAAGGGTATGCGGTGCATTAAGTACTGTTTTGGTATTGCCCCGGATGAGGGGAACTGAAAAAAGATCAAAAAAGGAAGAATCGGATTCCATAAAGGCTGTTTCAATAAACCTTTTATCCAGATATTCCACGACAGGTTCCTTCCATGTAAATATCCTGGTGAAATTCTCCACTTCGGGAAATTCTCTGAACATGGTCGGTCCTACCGGTGAGGAAGTAACAGCAAAGCTCAGTTCCCGGTCACCTATTATGCCATTGACAACCAAACGGTATATCCGGTCTTTCTTTTCATTAAACCTGTCGTAGCTCAGTTCATGCATGACGAAGATGGCGATGATCAGGCTGCAGGCAATACCCACCGATAGCCCGGCAATATTGATCAGCAGGTAACTTTTTTGTCGGGTCAGAAATCGTATGCTGTGGCGAAACATGTTTTGATTTAATGATTTGATGATTTATTGATTGACCTGAACTTTATTTTTTGTGATGAGCATGAGGTTGTTACGATTGGATAGCCAACCTGTCACTTGTCACTCGTCACATGTCACTTCTTTATTCATACCGCAGCGCCTCCACCGGGTTCTTCCTTGCAGCAATCCAGCTTTGCCATCCCACGGTGACCAGGGCGATCAGAATCGCGATCATGCCTGACAACAGAAATATCCACCAGCTGATGGGAGTACGGTAGGCATAGTTTTTCAGCCATGCATGAATGAGAAAATAGGAGACCGGGACGGCAATCACGAAAGAAACGATGATCCACCTTGTATAGTAGCGGCTCAACAGCGATATGATGTTCACTGCGGTGGCGCCGTTGGTTTTTCGTATGCCGATCTCCTTGGTGCGCTGTGCTATCATGAAGGAGGACAATCCGAACAGTCCCAGGCAGGATATGAAGATCGCCATGACGGAGAATATGTTGAATATCCTGCCCTGTCTTATTTCGCTTCGGTAGAGATTCCCATAATCCTCATTGAGGAAATGATATTCAAAGGGAAAATTCCCGTTTATTGTTTCATGCAACGCTTCAATGGTTTTTATGGTTTGTTGAATGTCATCCGTGGAGACTTTCAAAAGAACATAATTATAGTATCCGGGCCAGCAAAACATGATCAACGGCTCAATTTTACTGAACAGGGGTTTGAAATTGAAATCCTCGGTTACACCGGTTATGGTCAGTTTCCGGTCCCATATTTCGATCACCTGTCCGATGATGGGTTTTAATCCTATAATATCGGAAAAGGTTTTGTTGATCACGATATGACTGGTATCGTTATACCGGTTTTCCGGATAAAAACTTCCTTCAACCATTTTTATGCCGAAGGTCCGGGCGTAATCAAAATCAACCGAAGTGTTGGAGACCAGCGGATCGACCTCGGGAGGCTTGCCCTGCCACTTGTAACCGCCGCCGTTCGACCAGATGCCGGTAGGCAGGTGTGAAGAAACGGTGATGCTTTGAATGGAGGCATTGTTCAGCAGTTCAGCTTTAAAAAGTTCGTATTTTGAGGCAAGTTCTCCTCTTACCGGTATATACAGAATATTCTCCTTTTGAATTCCCAGTTCCTGTTTTTGCATGAACTGCTGTTGTTTTTTAATGATGATCGTGTTCACGATGAGCACGACAGCAAGGCAGAATTGAACGACAACCAGGGTTTCTCTCAGCAGGGAACGTTTGTGGGAGAAATCAGGTCCTTTCAGTGTCTTAACCGGTTTGAATGACGAGAGGAAAAGGGCAGGATATAGTCCTGAGAGGATTCCTGTGATGACCATGATGCCCAGCATGGCGCTCACCAGTTTCCAGTCCGTATAGCTTATCCTGAGCTCGGTTTGCAGCAGAGAATTGTACCAGGGCAGGATGGACTCGGCCAGTATAAGGGCCAGAAACAAGGACAACAAAGACAACATCAGTGTTTCGGAAAGGAACTGGCGGATCAGTTCTTTTTTTTCGGCACCGTAGGCTTTTTTTACCCCGATCTCTTTGAACCTTCTTCCGGCCATAGCCGTTGACAGGTTGGTAAAATTGATCGCTGCAATCAGGATGATTAGCGATGCAATGATGGAAAAGAGCCGTACATTTTTGATCGGACCTCCTCCCCATATGGCATAAAGATGCATCCGTTTCAGGGGTTGAAGGAAAAACACAGCCTCAGCCTGCGGATAGTTTTTCTTCTTGAGTGCTTCAATGGTATTGTTAACCGTATCGGCAACCATTCCGGGTGACAACTGAACGAAGGTATAGATCCAGTTGTTGCCCAGGTCTTCCACGTTTGTTCCCAATTCCTTGAAGAAAACAAACGGAATGAGAAAGCTGTAATGTATCTCTGTGTTTTTCGGGCAGTCTTTGATAATTCCTGTGATGGTGAAAAGATGTTTTCCTTCCAGCAGAATGTTTTCACCCATGGGATCCTTTGTTCCAAAGTACTTTTCGGCCATTTTTTCCGAGATGATCATGGAGTGCGGGTCTTCCAGTACCGTTTCAGGATTGCCTTTCAGTAAAGGAAAGGAAAACATGGAAAGGAAATCGGGATCTACAAACTGGATGTCTTCGATGGCTTTATTATCTCCTGCCTGGAAAAGCGCTCTTTCATTCTTAAACCGGGTGGAACGGGTGATCCCGGCAATGTTGTCCCTGAGTATTCGTGACAGTCCTGTAGGGGTTACCTGCACATGGAACACTTCTCCGTTGGTATAGAACTGATCCTGGATAACCCTGTAAATCGAGTCTTCGTTTTCATGGAACCGGTCGAAGCTGACCTGAAACTGAACCCATAAAAAGATAAGAATAGCGCTGGCCATCCCGATGGACAGGCCCAGGATATTGATCAGGGTATAAAGTTTATTCCTGTAAAGTGACCTGAACGTCAGTTTGAGATTTGTGGTTTTCAATGTTGCAGGTTTTTTATGATTTCTGTTACGGTTTGCCCATTAAACAAGCGGATGGTTGGTGGAGGCAGGGCAAGATCAGTGCCATAGTGTATAATTAACATACAATCAGGCAGATATTATACAGGAACCGATTCAGCAGTAAAGTAATTGTAAAATATCTGAACAACATTTGTTCAATTGTTGAACAAGGTTCGTTGCGTCACTATATCAGATTATTTATCAATGAATATTCAGGGCTGATATCGATGGGTGCTGTCCGGTGCCATTTCAGCTCCCATGGCCAACGAATGAACTTTCTTTTCCGGTATGACTGATAATGCTTGAGTACAAAGTTCTAAAAGAGATCGAAACCAACCCTCACCACACTCAGCGCTCGCTTGCGGGGAATCTTGGTGTCAGTCTTGGGAAAGTGAATTACATCCTCGGCGGACTTATTGAAAAGGGGATTGTCAGGGTAAAAAGACTGAAGAATCAACCCGACAGTATCCGCTGGCATTACCTGCTCACGCCGGAAGGCATCCAGGAAAAAATACGCATCACCAGGAGTTACCTGGCACGACGCAAGGCCGAATACACAGCCCTTGAACACGAGATCGCCGAATTGGAACGGGAAGTGAGGGAGGGAGGGGCTGTTGATCCGGGTAAACTCGACGGGTAGTGTGAGATGTAGCCCGCCTGCACCCATCTGTTCATAGGTGAGGCAGGGTGTGGTTGTTTTATTATTGAAGAGGGTGCCGGAAAATGGGAAAAGGACCTGACGGGGGAAAGGTGCGTCCGGAAAGTTCAGAGCCGCTTCTATGAATGAGGGTTGCTACAATGACACTATTACCGGTATAGGTACCATCGGAGAGAGCGATGAATGGCGCTCCTGGTACGCGCTCACTCCCCAAAATCGCTGGCATGAGT
>CAYMJH010000241.1:0-5706 GCA_964390385.1 uncultured Bacteroidales bacterium
AAGACTTAGGATCTTGTGCCGAAAGGCGTGGGGGTTCGAGTCCCTTCATCCGCACGGAAATATAGATTTAAGATTTAAGATTTAAGATTTAAGATGGAAGATCTAAGATGGAAGACGGGGAATGCAGGGTTCTGCCATTGTATTTTTAACCATAACCGGCAACTTGAATTAACTATTAATGAGGAGAATATCGGATGAACATTACGAGAAACAACATGGATGAGCTTAACGCGGTCGTGAAGGTGGTCATAGAGAAACCGGATTACGAGCAGAAAGTTGAGGCTACACTGAAAGATTACAGGAAAAAGGCAAGAATAGACGGTTTTCGCCCGGGCATGGTGCCCATCGGCATCATAAAAAAGATGTTCGGGAAATCGGTGATAGCGGAAGAGGTCAATAAAATCCTGGAAGAATCGCTGGATGAATATTTCAAAAAGGAGAATCTCACCATCCTTGGCGATCCCTTGCCCCACGGTGATGCAATACCCGAGATCAGCTGGGATACGCAAACGGAATTTGAATTTGTCTTCGACATAGGGATTGCCCCGGAATTTGAGGCTCCCGTCAACAACAAGGAAAAGATCCCCTTCTATAAGATCAAAATTGACGATGAGGCCCGTTCCCGGCATATTGACAGGATCAGATCGCGCTTCGGCAGTTTTAAAGAGATCGGCCAGGTGACCGGAAATGATATGGTCAAGGCTGATATCGTGCAGGTAGACAAGCATGGCGATCCCCTGCCCGAAGGTGTAAAAACCGAGGATGCCACCCTCTATCTTGAATATATTAAAGACGATAAGATCCGCAGGAAGTTTGACGGCGCAAAGGTTGGCGATCAATTGGTGATTGACCTGCGCAAAGCGTTGCCCAATGAGATCGATCTGGCGGCCATGCTGAAGATCGACAAGGAAAAACTCAGGGATATCAGGGATGATTTCAGGCTCAGCTTAAAATCGGTTTCCACCTTTGAGAAACCCGAACTGAACCAGGAATTGTATGACAAGTTATATGGAAAAGACACGGTGAAAAGTCCCGAGGAATTTGACCAGCAGGTGGACAAGGAGTTGACGGCCTCCTTTGAGCGGGAAAGCGAATATAAGTTTACCCAGGATGCCAGGGACCATTATGTAAATAAATTCAAAAAGGACCTTCCGGCAGCTTTCCTTAAAAGATGGCTGCTGAAGGCCAACGAGGGCAAGTTCACCCCTGAACAGCTGGAGAAGGACTTTGACCAGTTCACGGGAGACCTGAAATGGCAGCTGATCAAATCGAAGATCATCCGCGAGCATGAACTCAAAATCACCGAGGAAGAATTACGGGCTTTTGTCAACTTCAATCTCCGGATGCAGTTTTTCCAGTATTACGGCATTTCGAATGTTCCCGAAGAAACGCTTTCCAATTATGTTGAAGAAACCCTGAAGAACAAGTCCGAGATCAGGCGGCATTCCGAAAAACTGATAGAGAACAAGGTGTTCGAGCTGATCAAAAAAACGGTGAAGCTCGAGGAAAAGGAGACTACGCTGGAGAAATTCAATAAGATGATGGAAAAACAGTAGTCAGAAGATAGAAGTTAGAAGTGAGTAGGTTGAAGATTGGGAGTTGTTTGTCTGATAATTCGGTAACAATTGCTAACTTTGCATATCCCTCTATAACAGGGGAGATAATTTAAATGATAAACCAGAGATTGAATCCTATGGACCTATACAATGATTTCAACCGGTTTGCCACCGGACGACCCGGCATCAGCAGCACGAGCCTTTACCGGTATACGTCAATTGCCAACAGTTATATTTCTCCTACCATCATTGAGGAAAGGCAACTTAATATTGCCCAGATGGATGTTTTTTCGCGTCTGATGATGGACAGGATCATTTTCCTGGGCCTTCCCATTGATGATTTCGTTGCCAATGTCATCCAGGCTCAGCTTCTGTATCTCGACTCCGCCGATCCGGGGAAGGATATCCAGATCTATTTCAACACGCCCGGAGGGGCAGTGCATGCCGGGCTGGGCATTTATGACACCATGCAGTATATTTCCTGCGATGTAGCCACCATATGTACAGGGATGGCTGCTTCGATGGGAGCGGTTCTGCTCTGTGCCGGAGCTAAAGGAAAACGTTCGGCCCTGCGGCATTCCAGGATCATGATACACCAACCTGCCGGGGGCGCCCAGGGGCAGGCCACCGACATTGAAATCACGGCCCGGGAGATCCTGAAGATCAGGGCTGAGCTATACAGTATCATTGCTGATCATACCGGCAAACCGGTGGAGAAGGTCGAAAAAGACTCCGACCGCGACTACTGGATGACGGCCAAAGAAGCCATGGAATACGGAATGATTGATGAAGTGTTGGAAAGAACCAAGAAGAAATAGCGGTTTTTAACATGGGAATGGTAACTTTGCAGGGCTGTTTTCGTTAACTAAGATTTATACAGGGAACCAACGATGGATAAGTGTTCTTTTTGCGGACGCGATAAGCGGGAGACGAATCTTCTGATAGCCGGGATCTCGGGACACATCTGTGACAGCTGTGTGGAGCAGGCCTATGATATCGTGCAGGAGGAAATCAAGAAGACCCATCCGTTTGACCTGAATTCCATTAAGCTGCTTAAGCCCAAAGAGATAAAGAAATTCCTCGACCTCTATGTCATCGGGCAGGAGGAGGCAAAAAAGATCATTTCAGTCGCTGTTTACAATCATTATAAAAGGCTTTTCCAGACGAACCGGAAGGACACCGAAGAGGTAGAGATCGAAAAATCAAATATTATCCTGGTTGGGGAAACGGGTACGGGCAAAACCCTGCTGGCAAGGACTATTGCCAAATTGCTGCATGTACCCTTTACCATCGTCGACGCTACTGTTCTCACGGAAGCAGGGTATGTAGGCGAGGATATTGAAAGCATTCTTACGCGGCTGCTGCAGGTTGCCGATTATAACCTCGAGGCGGCGGAAAAGGGGATTGTTTTCATTGACGAGATCGACAAAATCGCCCGTAAAGGGGATAATCCTTCCATTACCAGGGATGTTTCAGGAGAGGGCGTGCAGCAGGGCCTGCTGAAGCTGCTGGAGGGATCGGTGGTGAATGTCCCTCCGCAGGGAGGGCGCAAGCATCCCGACCAAAAAATGATCCCGGTGGATACCAAGAACATCCTTTTCATTTGCGGAGGTGCTTTCGAAGGTATCGAGAGAAAAATTGCCATGCGTCTTAACACCACCGTCGTCGGCTATAATGCGGCCCGCAAAACCGATATCATCGACCGGAGCAATCTGATGCAATACATTGCGCCGCAGGATCTTCGGGCTTACGGTATGATCCCCGAGATCATCGGCCGCCTGCCCATGCTCACCTACCTGCATCCGCTTGACCGTAAAGCATTGCGCAGTATCCTCACCGAACCGAAGAATGCCATTATCAAGCAATACATCAAGCTTTTCGAGCTCGACGGCATCAAGCTGACCTTTGATGAAGAGTCCCTTGAATATATTGTCGATAAGGCCGTTGAATTCAAACTCGGGGCCCGCGGACTGCGTTCCATTTGCGAGGCCATCATGATCGATGCCATGTTCGAACTGCCTTCCGGAGATGAAAATGAGATCAATATCACACCTGACTATGCCAGGTCAAAAATTGAAAAAGTGAATCTGCAAAGATTAAAAGCGGCCTGAGCACTTGTTTTTTTAAAATCAACTTGTATATTTGCATGCATAAACAATTGAACGGTATGAAAAAAGTATATTCAATATGGTGGTGGTGGCTCTGCTGTTTTCTCATAAAACCGTGAGACCCTGACTATATTGGATAAAACAAAACATAGCAACGGCCTATCGTACTCACGGTAGGCCGTTTTTAGTTTGTAAATCTTTTAAAACCAATGATACCAAACGATGAAAACATTTACCTTCCGTACGATCTCAAAGCGCTTGCTGGCTGATATCATCACACCGGTAAGCATCTTTCTAAAGATCAGGGATATTTATCCCAACAGTATTTTGCTTGAAAGTTCCGACTATCATGGCAATGAAAACAGTTATTCCTTTATATGCCTGAATCCCGTTGCCACTTTTATGGTCGACGACGGCGAGTACACGGCCTCTTATCCCGATGGCTCTGCCGAAAGCGGCAGGCTGGATTCCTTTGAAAAGCGGTTCAGCGAATTCATGCACTGTTTTAAACCGGAGGAAACGGGGGATAAAATCCCTGTCAATGGCTTTTTCGGCTATACTTCCTATGATGCGGTCCGTTATTTTGAAAAGTTATCACTCCGCGCGGCCGTAAAGGAGGAATACAGGATCCCTGACATCCGGTATAGCTTTTACAGTTATATCATTGCCATCAACCATTTTCAGAATGTGCTGTACATCATCGAGAACCAGTTTGACGGCGAGTTCAGCGAATGTGAAAAAATTGAATCCCTGCTGGGCAGCCGCAATTTTGCCTCTTATCCTTTCCGGCCCGAAGGGAAGGAACAATCGAATATTACCGACGGGGAATACATGAAAATGGTATCGCGCGGGAAGGAGCATTGCTACCGGGGCGATGTGTTCCAGATCGTTCTTTCGCGCCAGTTCTCCCAGCGCTTTTCGGGCGACGAATTCAACGTATACAGGGCGTTGCGCTCGATCAATCCTTCACCTTACCTGTTTTTCTTTGATTACGGCAATTATAAGATATTCGGCTCTTCGCCGGAGGCTCAGCTCAAGATACAAAAGGGCAAGGCTTTCATAAATCCCATCGCCGGGACTTTCAGGCGAACGGGCGATGATGAGAAAGATAAACTGCTGGCCCAGCAGTTATCCACCGACCTGAAGGAGAATGCCGAGCATGTCATGCTGGTTGACCTGGCCAGAAACGACCTGAGCCGTCATTCGGGTAATGTGAAGGTTGAGAGCTACCGTGAGATCCAGTTTTATTCCCATGTGCTTCATATGGTCTCGACAGTTTCAGGAGAGCTTGACAAGGGGGCGGACATGGTCGATATGATGACCGCCACCTTTCCGGCCGGAACCCTTTCAGGAGCGCCCAAATACAAAGCCATGCAATTGATCGATGAGTTTGAGAACCAGGCCAGGGGTTATTATGGGGGGGCGATCGGTTTCCTCGATTTCACCGGCAATTTCAATCATGCCATCCTGATCCGAACCTTTCTGAGCAAGAACAACACCTTGTATTATCAGGCAGGCGCCGGTATCGTTGCGGTCTCCAAAGAGGAAAGCGAGCTTCAGGAGGTGAATAACAAGCTGGGCGCCTTAAAAAAAGCCATTGAAATGGCGACTGAGATACGATAATGCAAAAAAAGAAAGCTATATGAAAAAGATCCTGGTAATCGACAATTACGATTCCTTTACCTATAACCTGGTCCATGCTATCAGGAAACTTTCGAATGTTCTTCTTGCGGTTTGCCGCAATGATGAAATTCCGCTGGAGGAAGTGGCCGGGTATGACAAAATCCTGCTTTCTCCGGGTCCCGGTATCCCGGTTGAAGCAGGCATATGTCTTGACCTGATCAGGCATTATGCCCCCGTTAAAAGCATCCTCGGTGTATGCCTTGGCCATCAGGCCATAGGAGAGGCCTTTGGGGGCTCGCTGATCAACCTGAACAAAGTGTATCATGGCGTGGCTGAACGCATTACCGTCACCCGCATGGATGATCCGCTGTATGCCGGTATACCCCGCGAATTTGAGGCGGGACGCTACCATTCCTGGA
>CAYMJH010000242.1:0-5693 GCA_964390385.1 uncultured Bacteroidales bacterium
AGCGCCGTCTTAACTCCTCTTTCATGCGCCCATACGGCGGCAAGCCTGCTCTGATGTATCCCTCCGAAGGTGGTAGGATCCGGATGGAAATAATTAATTGCTCCCGCGTTGACCATATTCTGGAGCTCGTCGAAACCAAACATGTCTTCACCGGAAAGAATCGGTATATCTGTACCGGCATTGATTTGTGCGAGCTCAGAGTAATAATGCCACGGTATTATGTCTTCCATCCATCCTCCCAGCGTTTTATCAAGATACCCCGGCTCTCCCAGGTAATTGGAAAGCTGAATTGCCGAGACAACATCGAGCTGCGATCCGCCGCCACGGGGAGACCAGTCGAAGAAATGATCGGCTCCGAGAGGTGCGTTACCTATCATCTTTCGATATGATGCAACGTAATCACGAAATTTAGTATAGCCCGAATCTAAAATTCTCTTGGCTGAGCCCCCCGATTCGGTGTAGGGATTGGCATCGGGTGAAGTTGTATAATCGGAAAAGGTTAAAAGACCATTTAAATCCGTTTTAAACCAGGTGAACCCCTTGTTTATTCGAGTCTGTATTTCAGACTGCCTTGTGGATAAATTACGGACGACCGGAGTGTCGCAATACATTCGCATACTGTCATTAAGCTTAGGACCGAGGAGTTTCCATATGGGAACATTATACACCTTGCCTGTAATGTCCCAGCAGGCACACTCAATCGCGGCAATCGCTCCTGAAGCATAGGTGATATTCATCCAGTTCGAAGTTGGATTCAAAGCTGCAGTAATCGCATTGAAAACTTTGTCGACCTGTGTCGGATTCATACCCATAATAATAGGTCTACAGGTCTTCAACTCGGTAGCTGCATTGGTGTCTTCAACCCGGCATTCTCCATAGCCGGAAATTCCCTTATTAGTATCGAGCCGGACAATCCGGGCAGTAGCATTCAATCCATATAGTGTTGCCACGTACATATGGGTGATATATATGCCCTTTTCGCCGGGGCTTATGGCAGCCCTGGCATTGTTAAATGGATCTATTATGCCAGGAATCCCTGTCGTAGCAACAGCAGTAACTCCAATCATCTTTAGAAAATCTCGTCTTCTCATAGATTAGTATCTGATTTTAACTCCAGTATTCTTATCCATAAATAGTACACTTCATTAGTGCAAATTTTAAGATTTGCACATAATCCCCGCAAGAAACACCGGGCGCTGAAAAACGCACACAGGACGCAAACAGCACGCTGGTGATAAATTTGACTTTGCTGTAAACAATAAATTTATATCGTTTTTCATATCTTTCTATTTATTTGCCTGCTATTAAATAGGATTTTCGACAACCTCCTATTGTGGCTTGCCAGCTAACGTTTGTAAGCTCTGATTAAATCAGAAAAGTACAAATTTTTCTTGCAATCCGGGCAACAGCGGGTATGTTTTTTTTCAAGCGGGGGCAAGTCCCTTACATGCGGGGTAACGCCCGGAAATGTTGGCAAGCCCACCTCTGCCGCATGTTTATCCAGATTCATCGGGATACCTTGCGGCAGTTGGGGAATAAAAAAACCACTCTCAGAAGAAAACACTGAAAGTGGCCTGATATCAACCGTGGGACGTACTGGATTCGAACCAGTGACCTCTTGCGTGTGAAGCAAGCGCTCTAAACCAACTGAGCTAACGTCCCTTGAACGCAAATATACAATTAATCCTGAAAAACGGAATGAGGATTAGGATGAAGAATAATCCATAAATGATATTCTTTAATTTGCCTTACTACGGCATACCTCTGGTGTTTTTGCCAATAGGCTGGCCACAAGCTGAAAGCTTGCGGCAGACCAGGGTTTTTCCTCCCGGGACAATAATTCACATTATGGAGTGACTTTTCACTGTATAAATTTCTATTTTTATAACAGGAATTGAGTCCGTTCCGAAAAGGAACTTTTCGGTAATTCGTGCATTCGTGGTAAAAAAATTTTGGAACAGACTCAAAATTAGAGTTTTAAAACCTGGCAGTGACTAAAATATAAATATATGGTTGAACATATTACCTGCAACCCGGGCCGAAAACGGCTTTTGAGAAAATACTCCTTATTGATTATGGCACTGGGCTTCTTCCTGGCGGCATCTTCACAACAGACCACCACGGAAAATGTTACAGACCCCCGCGGCAGGATGGTCCCCTGGGAAAAAGGCGCACGCGAAACGGGGAAATACCGGAACCTGTTCCTGGAAGCAGGATACAGCCAGGAAGCCATTGATGCCAAGCTGGCCAAAGCCTATCAGGACCTATTTGAAGGCCCTGACAGGATTTACTTCGAAACGGGCGACTCCATGGGCTATGTTTCCGACCTGAAAAACCATGACGTGCGCACCGAAGGCGTCTCGTACGGCCTGATGGTGGCCGTGCAGCTCAACAAAAAAGAGGTGTTCGACCGTATATGGAGGTGGTCGAAACATTATATGCAGCACCAGGGAGGGCCCCGCGACGGGTATTTCGCCTGGTCGGTCAATCCGCAGACCGGAAAACACAACTCGGCAGGGACAGCCTCCGACGGAGAGCTGTATTTCGTCACCGCCCTGCTGTTTGCCTCGAACCGCTGGGGCAACGATACCGGTATCGATTACTATGCCGAGGCCAGGCGGATACTGGATGCCATGTGGAGCAAGGACGGAAGCGAAGGCATTAACAACATCCTGAATGTTGAACACAAACAGATCAGCTTTGTCCCTGAATCGGAACGGTATCACTTCACCGATCCTTCCTACCACCTGCCGGCATTCTTCGAGGTGTGGGCCGAATTCGCCGGGGACGGGCATGAGCAGTTCTACCGCGACTGTGCCGATACGGCGCGCGCTTTCCTGCAACGGGTTTGCCACCCGGTGACCGGACTGAACCCCGATATTTGCCTGTACAGCGGAAAACAGCCGGAAAACTTTCGCTTCCGGGCCGCGTTCCGTTACGATTCCTGGCGGGTGCCTATGAACATCGCCATGGACTATGCGTGGTATGCGAAAGACATTGAATGGCAGCAGGATTACGGCAGACGCTTCCAGCATTTTCTGTTGAGCCGGGGGCTCGATACCTTCGAAGACCAGTTCAATGTCGACGGCACCCTGCCCGACCGGATATTGCCGGCCGGGGGATTTCAGAAACTACGCCATTCCCTCGGACTGGTGGCTACTTCCGCAACCGCCTCCCTGATGGGCACACAGACCAGCAGCTGGCTTTTTGTCGATGCCCTGTGGAATGCCAGGCTGGAGCCTTATGAAGACGGCTACTTCGATCCCTATTACGACGGCCTGCTCTATCTCTTCAGCCTGATGCACCTGAGCGGCCATTACCGTATCATTTTACCGCAGTTGTTTCTCGCAGATTACGCAGATATCGCAGAAGGAATATATGAATTTTAAATCTGCGTTCATCTGCGCAATCAGCGAGACATATTACCCGTGCTCAGCATTTCTTAGGAACACGGCATAAACTTTAGAAACAAAAAAAGTGGAGAATATATAAAGCACCCATTAATAACCTGAAAACAAAAATAAAAAATTATGCGAAAAATCGTTTTATTGCTTTCTGTTATCATTGCATCTGACTGTTATTCACAGATCGTCTTTGAAAGAGGATATTTCATCGATGAGAATGATCAAAGAACCGATTGTTTAATTAAAAACCTTGACTGGAAAAACAATCCGACTGCATTCAATTACAGGCTGTCTGATACCGCTGAAATTTTGCTTGCTGATATACAAACCGTTAAAGAATTTGCAATAATTAATGGATCGAGATATATCAGGGCCATTGTACAAATTGACAGATCAAGCGATGACCCGTCTCAATTGAGCGCAGACAGAAATCCGGTATTCTTCTGGTACGAACCATTATGGCTGAAAGTGCTGGTGGAAGGGAGAGCTTCCTTATTTCAGTATAAGGAAGAAAGCCTGACACGGTATTTTTTCCAGGTGGGTGATTCGGCCATCAGGCAACTGGTATACAAACGCTATGTTCACAAGGTTTATAATCGCTATATCGCTGAGGCGGTTGACAAGACGTTGGTGCTGGAAAATGACGAATTCAGGATGCAGTTATTCCTTGATACACATTATAACGATATTACCATGGATGATCTGAGGCTGATCCGTTACACTGAAAAAGATCTCACCCGGCATTTTGTTAAATATAATCAATTCAGCGATCCCGGCTTTGTTTATGTTAAACAGAAGAAAGACTTTTTTAATCTGGCTCTCAGGCCCGGATTAAGTGTCAAAAGCCTGGAAATTGAGCGCAATGTTTCAGAACCATTGCATACCGATTTTGACACCCGGTTCAATTTCAGGCTTGGCGTGGAAACAGAATTTATTTTACCCTTCAACAAAAACAAATGGACGATCATCGCAGAGCCAACTTATCAGTATTATCAATCTGAAACATCAAGCCTGGCAGACAATGTCTCCGGGGGCATAATCAACACACGCGCAGATTATAAATCAATAGAACTGCCTATTGGTTTAAGGCATTACTTTTTCTTAAAAAATGAATCCGTGATATTCGTTAATGCTTCCTACATTTTAGATTATAGTATTCATTCGGTGGTGGAGTTTACCCGGTCAGATGGTTCTTTGCTCAATTCGCTGGTTGTTGATTCCAGGAATAACCTGGCTGCCGGTATCGGATATAAATATAAGGGAAGATATATCCTGGAGTTCCGGTATCATACAAACCGGCACATTTTAGGCGATCAGGTATTCTGGAGTTCCGATTACAAAAACCTTTCCCTTGTGTTTGGATTTTCATTCCTTTAAACCCCTGATAACAGCAAACCCGTAAGTTTATTTTTTATAAACCAGTTTTGCCGTTTCGGTTCTGTCAGCGCATTGCAGCCGGCAGAAAACCAGTCCACCGGGCTGCCTGAAATCATCGGCACGGAATGTAACGGTATATATTCCCGGTGTTTTATACCCTTCAGCCAGCGTGGTTATTTCTTTTCCCATATAATCAAATAGGCTGAGTTTATAGTAGCCCGGTTCGGGTATCCTGAAGGTTATATGGGCCGCCCCGGTGAACGGATTCGGGTAACACAAAAGAAGATTCTCTGCCGGATCATTTGTGGGACGCTGACCCTCAGGAATGCCTGAAATATCTTTGGGTATGCGGTAAATTTTGACTTCGTTTCGCGCAAAGGTATCGGTAAAATTTCCGTCATTGATTTGAAGAAGTTGCGATGTCCGGTTGGCCGGCATATAAGCAATTTGTACAAACCCATCCCCGGCAGGAATTCCCTGGTCAAAATGCAGCTGAACGGCACCGGTTTCATAGTTTATTGACCCTGTAACATTTTCCCAGGCGTATAAGGGTACAATGGCGCCTTCGCCGTCATCAAAACCGTATCGTAGATTACCCTGCATGTCAAGGGCTGTCGGGTGTGCATTCCCCGTCCAGCGATCATACAAAAAATCAGGATATGATTCGGGTACAGGATTCCTGACAGCGCTTACAATAAAACCTTCAGGTCTCACGGCTCCGTCGGGAAGTGAGAATGAGAAGTCAGTCTGACCTTCCGCAGCATCAAGCAGAAGATACTTCCATTCATACAACGGGAAATCATCATAAAGCAAAGGGAGTTCAAGACCGGTCTGAAACCGGACCTCTATCAATTCCGGTTCAGGCACTTCACTCCATTCACTTTCAGGCTCGGAAATCCTTGCGGCAAAAAT
>CAYMJH010000243.1:0-5693 GCA_964390385.1 uncultured Bacteroidales bacterium
TAATAATAAACCTAACCTGATTTATCTATTAACAATATTTTTCTATATAAGAGCCCGGTCCGACCCCTATACCCAAAAAAACAAATTTAATCAATGATGTTCCCCACCGGGATATCCACCCTGTCCTCCATATCCAGCATGGCGTTGATCAATCGCGCCGTGGTGAAATGACGGAGATCTTTTACGGCAATATCGCGTTCAGCAATAATCTGATGATCGAGGTAAAACTGCCTTTTGGTTCCCTTTAACAGCGGAATCGCCGGCGTATACCACCGGCTGCCGTCCCATAAAATAATATTGGAAAAGGAAGTATCGGTGATCAGGCCGTTTTTTACCAGCAGTATATCGAATGGTTCAGGATCGGATATACCTGCCTTAAATTTTTCAAAAGCGCTCCGGTCGGCATATTTATAGGAATACTCAAAATCACCGCAATCCACCAGGTACAGTTTCCGGATATCCCGGATAACATAGGGAATAAATTCGGTTGTACCGGGTTCTTCGCCATACAAAAACCGGCAGCGGTAGGTGACGGACGGATCAAGTTCGGGGATCCTTATGATCTCCGACAGATCCCACGGCATAGCAGCACCGAAAAGAGCCGCGCGCGTAATGTTTACACGGCTGTTGTGATAGGCCAGATGCTGCATTTCGCCTTTCCTTACCCTGATGGTCTCAAGCAACCGGCACATATATTTTATCGATTAGTTCCTGGTATTCGGTTTTTGCATCACTCATAAAGGTAATGCCTCCCCCGCTTCTGAAATACATTTCGCCTGAACGGTTCTCAATAAACCGGATCATAACGGCACTGTCGAGGTTGTTACCGTCAAAAACACCGGCCACTCCCGTGTAATACCCGCGGTCGGCTTTTTCCGCTTCCCGTATCACCGCTATGGTTCTTTCCTTGGGAGCTCCGGTTACCGAACCTGCAGGCAGCAAGGTAAACAAGATCTCTCCAATACGGGCATGATAGCCGTGAGGCAATTCCCCGGTGATCTCGGATGAGACCTGCAACAACTCCCCTTCGTGTGTATTGATTCTTTCGGTATACCGGAACCGGTTTACCCTTACCTTATCAGCCACCATGCTCAGGTCGTTCCGGAGCAGGTCAACGACTGTGCTGTGCTCGGCGATTTCCTTCTTATTGTTCAGCAGTTCATTTTCCGATTGGGATGTAAGAACCTTCTGCGTCCCTTTCATAGGGAAGGTGGATAGTTGGCCGTCGTTGATGGTTACAAATGTTTCCGGGGAAAAACACACAAATTCATTTTTAAACAGGATCTTATACCGTGCAGCACTGCTGAAGTATATATCCCTGAGCGTGAGGTCGGTCTCCACCGGTGTGGGAAAGGTGAGGTTGGCCAGAAAGGTGTTCCCGGCCTTGATATGTTTTTGCACGGTTTTAAAAGCCCGGTTATAGGCTGCAAACGGCATCGGAAATTTCAATAAGGTAAAGGCCCGTTTTTCTCTTTCCCCGGCCCGGGGATTTCCGCAACCCTGAAATTCAAAGAGCACATCACCGGGCATGTTTTCGAGCGGAAAAAATTGTATAGCCTTCATTTCAAAATCGATCAGGAACAGGAAAGGTGTCCTTGCCTCTCCAAGGGCATTCATATGCCGGATGGCATCGGATTTGCAGTATGTGTTACATAACAGTTGCTCCATTTCATTAAAATACTATACAATGATAAAAATATTATTGATGGTAAAAAACACGATTTCTTTAATTGAAGGAATTGCAGGAGGTTCAGATCTTTGTGAATGAAACTCTTCCGGGTCATATGAACCCGGGGGGTTAAAAAACAGTTTTTTTGTATCTTTATCCGGTAATATGAGAAACATGATGAACCGGCTCTTTTTCATTCTGGCAGCCTTACATTTTATTGCTGCAACAACAGTTTGTGCACAATCTGACACGGTGTTCAACCAGACAGATTCCCAAGGACTGAAGCAGGGACACTGGAAAAAAAGTTATCCCAACGGCAACCTTATGTACAAGGGTTTTTTCAGGAATAACAAGCCGGTGGGTGAAATGCGAAGGTATTATGAAAGCGGAGCGATCAAGGTGCTGATGGTCTTCGATCCTGAAAGAGACTGCGCCAGGTCCGTTCTTTTCTATGAAAGCGGGGATACCGCCGCCCGGGGCAATTATGCCGGAACAGAAAAAGACAGCACCTGGGAGTATTACAGCTATTATGACCATTCGGTAAAAGCCAGGGAAACATTTGTCAAAGGAAAAAGAAACGGATTTTCCTGCCGTTACTATCCCCAGGGAACCCTGGCGGAAAAGACAGCATGGAAAGACCATATGAAAAACGGAACCTGGGAGCAATATTATATCAATGGCGCCATCATGATCAGGGGATCCTACAAAGACAACAAGCTGAACGGTCCTTTTTCCGTCACCGGTGAAAACGGATTACCTTCGGTTAAGGGCTCTTTCCTGGATAATCAGCGGCATGACAGGTGGGTGTTCTATAAAGAAGACGGCACAGTGGATGTTGAAATAAACTATAATCGCGGGATTCCTGAAGGAGAAAGCAAACTGACCGAAAAACAGCAGGATATCCTCCGGATGATTGACGAAAACCAGGGCAAATATGATGAACCCGATGAAACCGATTTTCTGCAAAGGGGGATCCAATAAAACGGAAGTTTTTGATTTTCGTTTTGCCCTGTTTGTTTTGCTGTTTTTATTATGCCAGGCCGCAGATAATACATTGCCGGCACAGGAAGAGACCTCACCCGGAAAATACCGGATAGAATTCACCGATAAAGACAACAGTCCCTTTTCACTCGAACACCCTGAAGTTTTCCTATCCGCAAGGGCTATGCAAAGGCGGCAGCTACAGCAGATCACACCCGATTACAAAGATCTGCCCGTCAATCCTGCCTATATCGAAAGAATCTTGTCCACGGGAGCCAGGATCCTTACCGTTTCAAAATGGTTCAATGCAGTGACCATCGGCAACGCAGATGAGGAAATATTAGGACAAATAATGCAGTTGCCCTTTGTCAGGCCTGTTCCTTTAAAAAAGATACAGCCCGGTTTTGACATCCGGTCAGAACCGTCCGTTACTTCCCATGCTGAGACTTATGCATTGCCATACGGGAATTCATTCCGGCAGATCGGGTTGCACAATGGTGATAACCTGCATGGCGGAGGGTACACGGGCAAAGGAATTCATGTGGCCGTGATCGATGCCGGATTCAATGATGCTGATGCAAACCCGGCTTTCAACCGGCTTTGGCAGGAAGGCAGGATACTCGGGACCCGTGACTTTGTCAATGCCAATTCATTGCTTTATGAAGGTCATACTCACGGCACCACGGTTTTATCTGTGATCGGAGGATGGGTTCCGGGAATCCTCGCAGGATCTGCTCCCGATGCCAGTTTCTGGCTGTTGCGTTCGGAAGACGGAAGCAGTGAGTACCTGGTTGAGGAGGACAACTGGATTGCCGCTGCTGAATTTGCCGACAGTGCCGGGGTGGATGTAATTAACACCTCGCTCGGTTATTCCACCTTCAACAATCCCCTTCAAAATCACAGCTATGATGATATGGACGGCAATTCAACCCGCATTTCCATTGCAGCTGATATTGCAGCATCGAGGGGAATGCTGGTGGTGGTCAGTGCGGGCAATGAAGGGGGAACGGACTGGAGATATATTTCAGCACCCGCTGACGCTGACAGCGTGCTGGCTGTCGGGGCCGTTGATTCCATGCGCCTGATTGCCCCGTTCAGCAGCCGGGGACCATCATCCGATGGCCGGGTAAAGCCTGATGTTTGTGCTATGGGGGTTAGAAATTTCGGGTTAAGACCGTCCGGCGACCTGGGCGGATCGAATGGCACATCCTTTTCGGCTCCCGTTATTGCAGGCCTCGCAGCCTGCCTCTGGCAGGCCAACCGGGATGCCACCGCCATGGAAATCCTTTCGGTTATCAGGGAAAGTGCTGACCGGTATAAGAATCCTGATACTTTTTATGGATACGGTATTCCCGATTTCAACCTGGCCCATATCCTGCTGAAAAAGAGGTCATCACCGCCGGAACCGGGCAGGCACCTGGACGTTTTCCCCAATCCCTTTTCCTCGGAGATCTACATCTGGCTGAAAACGGAAGACGTTTCCGATATTACGGTTACCTTGTTTGACGTTTCAGGAAAAGCGGTATATTTGGAAAGAATATCACTTACGGGGTCCGATGAATACAGGAAACTGGACCAAGGTCTGAGTTCTCTTCCCCGCGGTATTTACCTGATGAGAGTGGTTGCCGGTAACTGGCAGCAAACCGAACGTTTAATGAAATTTTAATATGCAGGAAGATCACCTGTCGCTGTTTGAGCTAAACAACCTGATCAAGGGAACCATTAAGCAGTCTCTTCCGTCTGCCTATTGGATCGTGGCCGAGATCAGCGAACTGAAAGTCAACATCAGCGGCCATTGTTACCTTGAACTGGTGGAGAAAGATGCCGGCAGCCAGGCGCTGAAAGCAAAAGCCAGGGCTACCATATGGTCATCCGCGTACCGGATGATACAGCCCTATTTCGAAACCACTGCCAAAGCAAAGCTGGCAGCAGGAATTAAGGTGCTGGTGAAAGTAACGGTAGAGTTTCATGAACTGTATGGACTCAGCCTTAACATCACCGATATTGAGCCTTCCTATACCCTGGGCGACCTGGCTCGGCAAAAGCAGGAAGTGATAGACCGCCTGGTCCGCGAAGGTGTGTTTGACCTGAACCGGCAATTGCCCTTCCCGCGCCTGCCGGGAAAGATTGCGGTCATCTCCTCCGAAACCGCAGCGGGATACGGAGATTTTACCGATCAACTGCTGCACAACGACTACGGTTATGTTTTTTATGTAAAGCTTTTTCCGGCTGTGATGCAGGGCGATGAAGCTGAAACCTCCATCATCCATGCCATGGAAAAGGTGTTCAGGCATGAGGATTTCTTTGATACCCTCGTGATCATACGAGGAGGAGGCTCGCAGTCAGATTTAAGCTGTTTTAACAGCTACTGGATGGCCTCGCATATCGCCCAGTTTTCGCTGCCCGTACTTACCGGTATTGGCCATGAGCAGGATGAGACCGTGGCCGACATGGTGGCCCATACCCGGTTGAAGACCCCTACGGCGGTTGCCGAATTCCTGCTGGCCAGGTACCAGGATGAGGAAAGCCTGCAACATGAATTATCTTCATCACTCACTGATGCATCGCGCAGCATTCTCAACGCAGAGGCCAACCGGCTGATGAAGCTCGCTTTCACCATCAAACCACTGATGCAGTCGCTGGTTGAAAACAACCGGAAAAAACTTGCCATTGCATCCGTTATGATCAAAAACGCTTCACAGAAAATGCTGAGTGCGGCATTGAACAGGTCTTCCATGATACAATTCAGGATGGGATCCGCCTCCGGACATTTTCTGCTTCGGCAGCAACACCTGATTGTCATGGTGAAAAACAGGCTTGAGAACACCCTGCCCCCTTTCTACAGACAGCAGTTGCACCGGCTGGAAATGCTCGACCATAAAATACACTACAACGATCCGCAGACCATACTGAAACGGGGATATTCCATAACGCTGCTGCACGGAAAGCCCGTGAGAAATGCAGCGGAGGTTAAGGAAGGAGAGATTATCGATACGGTGCTGCACCGGGGAAGGATAAGGAGTGAGGTGAAGGGGGAGGAAGT
>CAYMJH010000244.1:0-5645 GCA_964390385.1 uncultured Bacteroidales bacterium
GCCGTCTGATTTCTCCGGACAGGGTGCCATGATGGCGGTCACGGGAAGTCCGTTCACTACCATCGAAACCGTTCTGGCAGGATCGGCCGTGCTGACCTACAAAGTCAAATTCATCAGGGCCGGACAGCATTACATCTGGGCCAGGGCCAGCCGGACCGGTGGCGGTGACGATTCTTACCATGCCGGTATTGACGGCGTGATAACCGATTCATCCCTGTTCCTGACCTTTCATAACACTACTTTCGATAACGGAACCTGGGGATGGATTTTTTATCGGAGCACTGCCGGACAAGCCAGTGTTAATATTCCCTCCGCAGGTGTGCATGATTTAAATATTTACATCAGGGAAAACGGATTCAGGATCGATAAAATATTGCTGACAGATGATCCTTCAGACAATTACACCCCTGAAGGAACAGGGCCGGATGAAACACCGGCATTATCAGCAATCCCTTCTTCAGCTCCGGATCATGATGTCTTTTCTGTATACCCGAATCCGGCTGAAAGGCAAATCAATATCAGCATAAAGAATGAGCCGTGTCGCAATGCCATCGTCAGGATCTTTGACCTTCAGGGAAGACAGCTGCGGGTCCTTGATCCGGGCAGCCATCAGACTTTTTGCGCTGATGTATCGGATATAAAACCGGGGGTGTATATCATAAAACTCGAACAGGATAACCGGTGCATTGCCGTCAGCCGGTTTTTTAAAAACTAATATTGTGGCTGCAACCAGGACATTAAACAGTGACAGGTGACGAGTGACGAGTGACAAATATGGATGTGCATTGGGTTTGGAGAGGGAATACAGCTCCTCGATGGATCAAAGTATAGAACTGCTTCGCTGTATCACTGACTTTATATCTTATTGACATAGAGACTACCGGATTTCCGGACTGCAAGACTACACAAACCTGAAAATGACCCCATGAGTAAAGATCCGATGGAGAAATTCCGTTTTTTTTTGGGTGACTGGGACCTGGATTACAGGATTCCCGGCAGCACTTTTCATAAAACCGGGTCAGATAAGGGTACAGGGACTTTTTCCAGGATCCTCGATGACCGGTATGTTATGTTTGAATATTCAACACAATCAGGCAGTAAAGCCAGGGGTATTTTTGCCTGGGATGAAAAGGCAAAGATATACCGGTACTGGTGGTTTGAAAACTCGGGCAGTTACCAGACCGCAACCTGTAATTTCATCGGAGACAACATCATGGCCATGAACTGGCATGATACCTTACTGATCCAAAGCTTTACACGGGAAGGGCCCGATAAGGTCGTATTGAAGATGCAGTATCCCACTGTTAAGGGTGAACATGAACCGGTGCTGGAGGTGATTATGACCAGGAGAGCCGGATAAGTCTAGTAGGTTTCTGAAATAATTATGGTTTATGCTTCACGAACTGAATGTAATCCAATTTCTTTTGAAGGCACAGGGACAATCTAATAACGACGGGCTTTTTAAAAAACTATCCCTGGTATCGCGAGAGAATCCTGAGTAGCGTGGCATAGGATTTAGCCTGGTCCGCCTGGGTAAAGTCCACGTATTGCAGTGTGGCCAGCTCAAATGGCATCTGAACGATCTGGCGATGAAGTACCGGAATAATGGGCTTGTCCTGCATAAAGAAATACTTGTACTCCATTTTCACAAATCTCGAATTCAGGGCTTCCGGACTTAATACCAGCAAAAGGGTTTTGCATACCTGTAATGCTTCACCTATTGCGTCCAGCCAGTCATTGCCACCTTCAATATAATGCTGATCAATCCATACTTTATGGGATTCTTTAGCGAGGTCAGATACCAGAGTGGAAACAAACCCCTGCCAGTCATCTCTTGAATAACTGATAAAGGTCATGGGGGAGTCCGGTGTGCACTTCAGTCCTGCATCAGGGCCGACCAAACCCTTTTTGAAAACCGGCGTCAGCCTCACCGGTTCATTATACATGTTATAGATAGCTTCATTTTCCGAAGGCTTTAGCGAGCCCCTCACTATGGGTTCATATTCAACATCAAGACTTTCTTTAAAGGTCTTGAAATAATGCATAAATCTCTTATTCCAATACAAAGGGATCTCTTTGCCTCTTTGGTTATATTCACCCTTATCCACATAAAGATTGAAAACAACCTTTGGATAAGCTTCACGAATGTGTCCAACGAAATCTGTAACTTCTTTCAGGTCAAAGCTGAACAAGTCAAGGCATACGATGATTGGAAATGATTGATTACTGACAAGAAAGGGTTCAAGATACTGGAGCTCAAGATACCGTACTACATACTCTTTTCCGTAAGCCTCCTTCAGAATTTGGTATAGACGCAAGTTATCGTAGTTTTCCTCTCCTACGATCGCATACTTGCAGTGTTCCATAATACTATGATTTGCATTTGCGGAGCTGCATAAAAATAGAAAAAGATTTGATAATCTCATGGAAAGTGAAAATAAATATATATACCAGGCTGCAAAATAGCCGGGAATCAATACTTTTGATTCAAATGCATTTTCTTTAATCATATTTTACTAAATTTATGTAGTATTGACGCTGAATTTAAAATATCAGAATATGAAAGCAGAACGAACATTTGACCTTCTTGAAAGATACAGAGAACTGTTTGCTGATAAGGAAGATGCTCTCTGCAGCAAGCAAAATGGCGTATGGGTAAAATACAGCGCGGAGGATTATATCGGGATATCCCATGACTTCAGTTACGGCCTGTTGGAGCTGGGTTTGAAAAAAGGCGATAAGATCATTACCGTGTCGAACAACCGCCCTGAATGGAATTTTGCCGACATGGGCATGGCCATGGCCGGGGTGATCCATGTCCCTGTATTTACATCCCTGAGCACGGATGAATACCTGTATATTATCAACCACAGTGAAGCAAAACTCATCCTGGTGTCCGATAAAAAACTGCACAAGGTGATTAGTCCTGCTGCTTTTGCCTCGGGACTGCCGGTTCAGATCTATTCCTTCGATGAGATCGAGGGCGTGAAAAGCTGGAAAGAGATTACCGAAGCAGGAAAAGCAAACGCGGAAAAACACCGGCAGACGGTAGAAACCATTAAAGCCTCCGTAAAACCTGATGATTTTGCCTCCCTGATTTATACTTCGGGAACTACCGGCAAGGCTAAGGGTGTGATGCTGACCCATCGTAACATGGTCAGCAATTTTCTGGCCGCTGCCGATGTCTTTAAGCTGAAACCGGAGGACAAGTACCTCAGCATATTGCCCCTGTGCCATGTGGGCGGAAGGCTGGGGAATTACCAGACCCAGTACAGCGGATCGAGTATCTATTATGCTGAAAACATGGGGACCATAGCAGCGAACCTGGCTGAAATCAAAGCCGATGGTTTTGATGCGGTGCCCAGGGTGATAGAAAAATTTTACGATGCCATTATTTCAAAGGGCAACAAGCTGGAAGGCATCAAAAAGAAACTGTTTTTCTGGGCCGTCAGACTGGGCCTCAGATATGAGCCCTTTGGCGAAAACGGCTGGTGGTACGAGAGAAAACTGAAAATTGCCGATAAGCTGATATTCAGCAAATGGAGGCAGGCGCTGGGCGGCAATGTGAGAATCGTCGGCTGTGGCGGAGCCAGCCTGCAGGCAAGGCTCGAAAGGATATTCTGGGCAGCCGGGATAAAAATTGTCAATATGTACGGGTTGACCGAAACCTCGCCGATCATCACCATTAACAGGACAGAAAAGGGAAATGTAAGACTGGGCTCGGTGGGCTGCGTGATTGAAGATGTACAGATCAAAATTGCCGATGATGGTGAGATATTGTGCAAGGGGCCCAATGTGACTCCCGGTTATTACAAAGATCCTGAGCTTACCAGGCAGGCCTTTGATGAAGAGGGATGGTTCCATACCGGTGACATCGGACATATTGAAAACGGTAAATTCCTGATGGTGACAGACCGGAAAAAGGAGATCTTCAAACTCTCAAACGGGAAATTCATCGCGCCGCAGATCATTGAAAATATATTTAAGGAATCGCCAATGATCGACCAGATCATCGTGATCGGGGAACATGAAAAGTTTGCCAGTGCTTTGATATCCCCTAATTTCAAGTATTTCGACGAATGGAAAACATCCAATAAAGTGTCCTTTTCAGATTACAAGGACCTTATTCAGCAACCTACCGTTCAATCGCTTTTCTCTGCTGAAATCGAGAACCTGAACAAAAAACTTAGCCCGCCTGAAAGGCTGAACCGCTTCAGGCTGGTTCATGATGAATGGTCGCCTGCAACAGGAGAACTATCGCCAACCTTAAAACTCAAACGGCATTTCATTCATGATAAATACAAAGACCTGATTTCACAGATTTATATGAGATCGTGACAAGTGACGAGTGACAAGTGACTAGTAATATAAGAACCATGCCTGACGACAGGCAGGAATCAGGAGACAGTAAACAAGATGAACAGGGGCTAATGAAACTATATAAGGTTAAAGATCGCAGGACGGAGAAAATGTTCCTGGATACCCCCAGGATTATTTACAGGAATGATAAAACATGGGTCTGCCCGCTTGATAACGATATCAAAGGCATATTTGATCCCGGGAAAAATACCTATTTCAAACATGGTATCGTCGAAAGATGGGTGCTGACAGATGATGCCGGTAAATTGACCGGCAGGATAGCCGCCTTTGTCGATTTCAACCTGGCCCGTTCCTATGAACAGCCTACCGGCGGCATCGGCTTTTTTGAATGCATTGATAACCGGGAAGCCGCCTTTCTTCTTTTTGACACGGCAAAAGCCTGGCTGCAGGAAAGGGATATGGATGCGATGGACGGTCCAATCAATTTCGGCGAGACGGACAAGTACTGGGGGCTGCTGGTAAACGGTTTCACCCATCCTTCCTTCGATGTACCCTATAATCCGCCTTATTACCAAAAGCTTTTCGAATCCTATGGCTTCCGGGTCTATTATAAAATGGAGGGATTTCACCTGGATATCACCAAACCGCTGCCGGAAAGATTGTCGAAGATTGCTGAACGCATCCTCAGGCAACCGGGATATGAATTCCGGCATTTTACCTGGAAGGAAGAGGATAAGCTGACGCATGACTTTGTCCGGGCCTTCAATGAAGCATGGGCCTCGTTCAAACAGCATTTTGAACCGCTGGAACCGGCCTACATCAAGGCTACCCTGAGAAAGGCCAGGCCCATTGTTGACGGGGAATTCATCTGGCTTGCCTATTTTGAAGGAAGACCGATAGGGATCTATCTTATGTTCCCTGATCTGAACATGATCCTGAAGCATTTGAATGGCAGGCTCGACCTGGTAAGTATGCTGAGGTTCCTATGGCTGAAGAAACAAAAAGCCATGACCCGTGCAAAAGGTTTGTTGATGGGGGTCATCCCAGAGTTTCAGAACCGGGGCATCGAATCGGCCTTTATTCATAACCTGCAGGAGGTTTTCCGCAGGAAACCGCACTATACGGAAATTGAATTTTCATGGGTGGCGGATTTCAATCCGAAAATGAGAAAAATATTCATTGCCGTGGGCTGTGTTCCGGTTAAAAACTACATCACCTACCGTTATTTGTTTGACCGCACCCGCGAATTCAAACGGTACCCAATACCGGGGGACGATGAAAAGTGAAAAGTGAAAAGTGAAAAACTAAAAGTGAACAAAAATAAA
>CAYMJH010000245.1:0-5627 GCA_964390385.1 uncultured Bacteroidales bacterium
CGCATAGAATTCCACATCTTCGACATATTTTTTGGCATATTTCACCGCCCTTACGGCACGCTCGATGATTTCCTCGCGGTTGGAGTTGAATTTATATTTGATATGTACATCGGAGGTGCCGATACCGGTGTGGATACGCTTGCGCCTGGCATACTGAAGTGCCTCGGCCGCAACATCAATGTCCTTTTCAACCGAACGGGTAAGAGCACAGATAACAGGCTTTTTGACAGCCTTTGAAAGCTCGACCACAGATTGAAAGTCACCGGGGCTGGAAATGGGGAAACCGGCTTCCAGTATGTCGATCCCCAGTAGTTCGAGAGCCCTGGCCACTTCGATTTTTTCTACGGTGTTTAACTGGCACCCCGGGACCTGCTCGCCGTCGCGAAGGGTGGTGTCGAAAATGAATAATCTGTCGCTCATAGCGTAGTGTTAATTAGATGATTAGTCGGTAAATCAAAAAAGCCATCCTCTTTTCCGAGAATGGCTCCTGTTATCTTTGTTTCCGTTCATACAAAACCATTCTCACCCGGTCACCAGAAGGATGCCAAGAATGAGGATGAGGCCCCGTATGTTCAGATATGTATTCATGCCGCCAAATTGTAACGGTGCAAATATATTGATAAAAATCATATTTCAAAACAACCGGTCACTTTTTTTAGGACAGATTATGCCAGGGATTAAAATCAGCCCGTCGATGGAAGCGTCAAACCTGATCAGGGAAGAAGAATATTATTACCTGATCATAAAACGGCCCATTACCGTATTGCACCTTCGATTTCACTCTGCTTCCAGCGCTGCCACCAACTCGTCGCTCATTTCAAGGTTGTGGTAAACGCTCTGAACATCATCAATCTCTTCAAATTCCTCTACCATGCGAAGTACTTTACGGGCAGCGTCGACATCAAGCTTTTTGGTTTCAATGGCAACACGCTGTAATTCGGCATTTTCAACCTTTACATGCATTTCCTCAAGCTTTTTATGGATCTTGCCGAACAGCTCCACGCTGGTGGTTATGATAAAGGTGTCATCGGTGAGTTCAATATCTTCAACCCCGGCATCGATCATTTCCAGTTCAAAGGATTCAGGTTCAAGATTATCGTTGGGAACGGTAAAAATCCCCCTGCGGTGAAATATGAACCGCAGGGATCCGTTGGTACCCAACGTTCCACCGCGCTTGTTATAGACGGCCCGGATATTGCTCACGGTTCGCTGGTGATTATCCGTGAGGCACTCAATGAACAGGGCAATACCTCCCTGAGCATATCCTTCATAGGTGACCTCCTGAAGATTTCCGGCCTCATTACTGGCTTTGTTTATGGCACGCTCCACGTTATCCTTGGGCATATTGGCCCCCTTGGCATTCTGGATGGCCAGCCGGAGGCGCGGATTCCCCTCGGGATTTGCCCCTCCCTCCTTCACGGCCATCTGGATTTCCTTTACGATCCTGGAAAATATTTTTCCCCTTTTGGCATCAAGCGCTCCTTTCTTGCGCTTTATCGTTGACCATTTGCTGTGTCCTGACATATGTTGTTAAGATTTAATTGTCAAATTTTAAAGAGCCAAGAACCAAGAACCAAGATTTAAGAACAAAGATGTTTGAAAAGTGTTATAAAGGTAAAAAATAGTTTATTTTCCGGAAATAGGTAAGTAAATTACTCACAGATATAAATTTATTAAGATTTTCTTTAGGGTTTTGCCCGGCTCAAATGTCATTTTAATAGAACCAGGACATTGGACAATAGATCAAAGATCAAAGATCAAAGATCAAAGATCAAAGATTAAAGATTCAAGATCAAAGATATTCGATATTTAAATCACCCAATCACTAAATAATATGGTGTCAGGCCGACTTAAATATGTTTTTTTTCTGCTGGCTGCCGGCTGGCTTTTTCTCGGACTTGCCGATGAAGACACAAGACAGACACGTATCAGGGAAGCCCTTTTTAATTATTCCCTGAATTTTCCGCAGCAAAAAGCCTATTTGCACCTTGACAAATCGCGATATTTTGCAGGTGATGATCTGTGGTTCAAAGCTTATCTTGTTGACGGCAAATTCCACAAACCCGATTCCTTCAGTACCAATCTTTATGTTGAGCTGATCTCTCCATCGGGTGCACAGGCACGCATAATCAGGGTTCGCATGAATCACGGATCGGGCCACGGCGATATCAGTCTTCCCGACACCCTGGCTGAAGGTCTTTATCAGATAAGGGCCTATACCAACTGGATGCAGAATTTTCACCCCGATTATTTTTTTTCAAAGAACATTCAGATAATGAATCCTGCCTATAAAAGGTTAATTTCTCCCCAACAAGCCAGGAAAAACCTGAAGGTTCTCAGCAAGAAAGAGCAGGCAACAGATTATTCCGACCTCAGTCTTCAGTTTTTCCCCGAGGGCGGCAATATGGTGGAAGGACTTGAGAGCATGGTGGCTTTTAAAGCCATCGACAAATCGGGGTATGGCATTCCGGTTCAGGGCAGGGTTGTTGACAACGACAAAAACCAGGTAGCCTTAATCGCCACGCGGCATGATGGTATGGGAAGCTTTAACCTGAAGCCCGGGAAAGGCAAAAAGTATCAGGCCATTGTTACCGGCGAAAACAGGGAATACCGGTTCAATCTGCCCCCGTCGCTGGAATACGGCATAGTGCTCAGGGTAGAAGAACAACCCCGGGAACTTGTCTTGCACATCAGTTCCAATAAGCCTCCCACCAACGACCGGGTAGCCAATGAGGTCATCATTGCAGGGCAGGTCAGGAACAGGATGGTTTACCAGTCGATTGTCAACCTTGCTGACGGACCGGTTTCAGCGATAGTTGACAAAGGGATGCTTCCTACAGGTGTTGTGCAGTTCACCTTGTTTTCAGGTCGCATGATACCGTTGGCAGAAAGGCTTGTCTTTGTGAACCATCATGATTTTATGAATATAAACTTAAATGTTTATGATACGATAACGGAATATAATGATCGCCTGGTATGCCTGTCGGTCAACACCCGCAACAAATCGTTAAAGGGGCTTGAAGCCAATCTGTCCGTCGCGGTGTTATATGATGGGGAAGGAGGCAGGAGCAGTACCGGCAACATACTGAGTCACCTTCTGTTAACTTCCGATCTGAGAGGGTATATCCGGAATCCGGATGATTATCTGAAGTTGACCGGACCTGCAGGTTCAGCAGAAACCGACCTGCTGATGCTGACCCACGGATGGAGAAAATTTGACTGGTCAGAAATCCTGGCCGGCGATTTTCAAAAGATCAGGTATCTGGAAGAGAAAGGGATTACGGTAACCGGGATGATCACATCCGAAATGTTTTCCGTACCGCTGAAAAACTGCAGGGTAAGGCTTTCTGTTTCCGATGAATTCAACGATGTATTCACCCAGCACACCGATAAGAAGGGCCTGTTCAAATTTGAGAATATGGTCTATTACGATACCATTAACGTTAAAATAGAGGCCTGGCGGAATTCGGGAAGGAAAAACCTGGTCATCCTTGTTCCCGGTGATTTTTTTGCCGAGGTTACAAAACACCAGGGAGAATATACCCTTACGACGGTATCCGAGCGTGACAGGAAGGCATACAGGAAGGAACAATTTGAGAAAAACAAGATCGCCTATGATGAGCAGATGCGGCAAATGGCAAGCGCTGACAGCAACAAGCTTCATGGCATACATGGCGAGCCCGATGCGGTAATACATATGGAAGATATCCCCAGCGGTTATACCAACGTATTTCAGGTTATGCAGGGCAGGGTTCCCGGGGTTGTCGTCAACGGGACCAATGTGATTATCAGGGGTATCGGCACGTTATACGGCAGCACGGAACCCCTCTATCTGATCGACGGGGTTCCGGTGAGCGATGCTTCGGCAGTGATGGGTATACCGGTGGAGGATATTGACAGGATTGAGATCATCAAAGGGCCCAATGCTGCCATATATGGCAGCAGGGGAGGGAACGGCGTAATTGCCATCTATACAAAGCGGGGGATGTTCCTGCGGAAGGGCATCCTGGAATTTCAGATGCTGGGATATCAATGGCCCCGGAAGTTCTATCAGCCGGTCTTTTCAGCCGGTGAGAATCCGGATGACATCATAACCATCGGCTGGTTTCCGGTCATTAAAACCAATGGCCAGGGGAATGCCAGGGCAATTTTCAGGAAGCCGGAAATACCAGGCAGGCTGCGGATCATCGTCGAGGGGATCTCCTTTGATGGAGATCCGGGGTATGCCGAGATGGTGGTGGACAATAATTAGTTTAATACTTCCGCTTGTTCTTATCGACCATGGGCACGAATCTGACCGGTAGGACAGCCTCCTGTATCAGCCTTCCCTTTTTCTTGACCAGGAGGATCAATTCCTGGTAATTGGTTTCTCCCACGGGAATGATCATTTTTCCGCCTTCAACCAGCTGTTCTTTCAGCGGGTCGGGTACATGGGTGGGGGCACAGGTTACGATGATGGCATCAAAGGGTGCATAGGCTGGCCATCCCTGGTAGCCATCCCCGATTTTGACGAATACATTGTCATATTGCAGCACCTTCAGCAGCGACCTGGCTTTGTTCCCCAGTTCCTCAACTATTTCTATGGTAAAGACAGAATCGCACAGTTCCGCAAGAACGGCAGCCTGATATCCTGAGCCGGTTCCGATTTCCAGCACTTTTGCTCCCTGATCAAGTTGCAGGGCTTCCGTCATGAAAGCCACGATATAGGGTTGAGAAATGGTCTGGTTGTAGCCAACGGGTAGTGGCTGGTCAGCATAAGCATAAGAAGCAAGCTCAGCGGGAACGAACAGGTGACGTTCCACTTTGCGCATGGCATCCAGCACGCGTTTATCCGTTATGCCCCTGGCCTCGATCTGCCATTTTACCATCTGTTCACGCTGTTTTTCAAATTCCCTTGTAGCCTGAGGATTTCCCGTGCACTGGAAAAAGAATAAAAAAACCAGCAGCAGGGGAACTACCGGTGAACATTTCATAGGATGCCTGAACTTTATTTTAGTCATGACTATATCTCAGGTGATTTGATATTTTGCACTGAGAATTACGCAAATAATATGCCAAATCAGGCTCCGGTCATTGCCGGATCCAGGGATCAGATTTCGATGATGAAGGTTATCGTTTCTTGGATTTCATTCCCAAGTTTGTCCAGTGCCCGGATTTTCAGCGAATATTGCCCGCCCGTGGTGAAATTCCCGATGGGGGCGGCATATTTCTTTTCAGGGGATCCGTTCAACGAATAATACAGGGCATCGTATCCAACCATGTCATCGATACAGGATAAAAAAACCACTGTATGGCCCGGATACACTTCCAATGCTTTGCCTTCGCTCATGCTGACCGCAACCGGCCGGATACTGAAATGCACCGAGATGGCGGGACCGGTGTTGTCAGTGACGAAAGAAAAATCAGCATAGCTTGTATTTTCAACGTTGTCATAACCGGTTAGATGGACCCTGTGCAGACCTTCCCTGTCGGTTCCGAACGCCTGGCTGTAAAGTTGCGGAGCGGAACCGTCCATCTCGTAAACAATGCGGTTCAGTCCCGATTCACTGTCGGTGGCTTTCAAAACAATGCCGCTCCGGGTGTTGATGAAAACCGTATCACGCATCCTGAAGGTTGGTCCGGTAAAC
>CAYMJH010000246.1:0-5612 GCA_964390385.1 uncultured Bacteroidales bacterium
ACTCGTCACTCGTCACTTGTCACTTCTTCTTGTCCCTTGTCCCCGCCTTCCTCACTGCACCGTCTCCGTCCGCTCGACAGTCTCAACGCCTTTGATCCGGCTCAGGCCCATGATGAGATTGTTGACATCCCGGGTAGCGTGCACATATAATTCCATGGAGGCTTCCCAGATGCCATCGTGGCTGTTAAGATTAATACCCCGGATATTGACATTCAGCTCCTCGGTAATAATGGTTGTGATATCGTGAAAAATGCCAAACCTTTCAATCCCGCTGATCCTTATCTTCACCAGGAAGGAAAGGAAGCGGTGGGTGGTCCATTTAACCGGGACATAGGATTCACTGTGGCTGGACAATAGTTTAATAGCTTCAGGGCATTTCGACTGGTGAATCAAGACTTTGCCCTTTGCCTTGTCCTGCATGAAGCCTATTACGTTGTCACCGGGAATTGGGCTGCAGCATTTGGCCAGGGTGTAATCAGCAGCGTCCTTATCAAGTTCTTCACTCAGCAGAATGGGTTCATTATGACTGGTCTTATTGACTGAAGGATCTTCGCCCTGCCCTTTTCTGTTTCGGTCAATGGTTTTTCCCAGCTGAAGGCTCCAGTAATTTACCCATTTGCTGATGGTATTCTTTTTAAGAATTTCCGGCAGGTGCTCCAGTTGAATAATACCCGTGCCTATTTTGCTGTAAAGTTCATCCTTGGTGGTCACCTCGTATGCCGGCATCAGTTTGCGCATGACCCGAGCACTGGGTCTGAGCTTGATCTCCAGCAATTTATCCTCCAGCATTTTCTTTCCCTTTTCGATCCGGTTTTTGGTATCCGATTTCAACAGTGTTTTTATGGCGGCTTTGCCCTTGGCTGTAATAACGGTGGTTAACCATTCACGGCGCGGATGCACGGTATCGGAAGTAATGATCTCCACCTGGTCTCCGCTTTTCAGCACATGGTTCAGGGGGACCAGCTTATGGTTGACTTTTGCCCCAATAGCCTTGTGACCGATGTTGGTATGGATTTCATAGGCAAAATCAAGTACGGTGGAATTAACCGGCAGGGTTTTAATGTCACCTTTCGGGGTGAAAATGAATATTTCGGAAGCAAACAGGTTCAGCTTGAAATCATCGAGGAATTCCAGTGCGTCATAATTGGGACTTTCGAGTAATTCCTTGATGCGTTTGATCCATTTATCCAGCTCACTTTCCTGCGAGGTATCGGTCTTGTATTTCCAGTGTGCGGCAAAACCCCGTTCCGCTATTTCATCCATTCTGCGAGACCGGATCTGGATCTCAACCCAATTGCCTTTCGGTCCCATTACCGTTGCATGCAATGCCTCATATCCGTTTGCCTTGGGGGTGCTTACCCAATCCCTTATTCTTTCAGGCTTCGGCATGTAAATATCCGTGATCATCGAATAGATATTCCAGCATTGTGTTTTCTCCGGTATATCAGGCAAAGGATCAAACACGATGCGGATGGCCATGAGGTCGTACACTTCCTCGAAAGGAATGTTCTTCGACTGCATCTTGTGCCAGATAGAGTATATGGATTTATACCTTCCGCTGATCTCATGCAGGATATTGTTTTTTTCAAGCTGTTCGCGGATGGGCTTTGAAAATTCATCGATAAATTCCTGGTGGCTTTTGGCCTTAATCTTAATACTTTCTTCGAGTTCATTATAGATTTTCGGGTACCGGTGCTTCAGGCTGAGGTCCTCCAGTTCTGTCTTGATGGCATAAAATCCCATCCGGTGGGCCAGCGGGGCATAAAGGTACAGGGTTTCCGCGGAGATCTTTAGTTGCTTGTGGGTTGGCAGCGAATCGAGTGTTCGCATGTTATGAAGACGGTCAGCCAGCTTGATCAGGATCACCCGGACGTCATCGGACAGGGTGAGCAGCATTTTCCTGAAGTTTTCAGCCTGGAAGGAGGAATTCTTATCGAATACGCCGGATATCTTTGTCAGTCCATCAACAATGGAGGCTATTTTCGCCCCGAAATGATTCTCGATGTCTTCCAGGGTATAATCGGTATCTTCAACGATATCGTGCAGCAACGATGCAACGATGGAGGTTACCCCCAGTCCCATTTCCTCACTTACAATCCGCGATACGGCAAGCGGGTGCATGATGTATGGATCGCCAGATTTTCTGCGTGTTTCTTTATGGGCATCATAGGCAATCTTGAATGCCTTGCGAATAAGTGCCCTGTCTCCTTTCTTATAACAGCGGGTGCAATGGGTAATCAGATCATTCAGTTCATGTTTGATCCTTATTTCCTCGGTGGTTAAAATTGAACCCATAGGTTAGCAACGCTACTGGCAGAAGTGAAAAGGCAAAATTAATTAATTTTAAGGCTACAGATGGGTTTATGGGTGAAAAATTATTGATAAACGACCGCAACCGTACCTGTACGTTCCCTTCCGGTGCCGGAGAAATTATATACTACCAGATGGTAAAGATAAACGCCCTCGTTCACCATTTTCCCGTTCACGCGACCATCCCAGGGGCCGGATCCTTCCCAAATCTTCAGTCCCGAACGGTTGAATATCGTCATTTCATAGCGTTCGGGGACAAAGGAAAAAACAGGCCGGAATGTATTGTTTACCCCATCCTGGCTGTTCGGTATAAAGGCATTGGGCATGCGGACATCCGGTTCGAGGCTGAAGCATAAAAGATTGGAACGGCTTGTGTTTGGCGTCGCAGAACCTGCAGAAGACTCAAAAGCGGTAATCCGGTAACAGATCCGTGTACTTTGTGGATCGTTATAGTTGATCCGGGTTGAGAAATCATCCCTGAACCAGGTATCCGTACCTACCGAAAATGAGTCGGCCAGCGGATACCGGAAGCCGGTTTCACGGGTCACCTGGTAATGGTCCACACCGTCGCCCCATTGAAGATATTCGTTCCAACTGAGGTTTACCAGCAGATTGCTGTAAGTTCCACCCAGAAGCACATTGCTTGCCAGGTTGGAGGCGAGGGCCGGCCTCCCGCAATTGTTGAATGCCATCAGCCTGTAGTAGTAACGACCGGAAACAAATGGCACTTCATCGTGATAGGATAATGATTTCGCGGATGTCTGTATCGTGGTGATAGTATCAAAGCTTCCGTCGGGGGCAGAGGACCTCAGCAGCTTATAGGTCTGCAGTGCTGAGGCGGGATCAATGGAAAAGGACAGGTCGATGCCGCCATCAGCACCCAGGGTGGCAAAATCGGCATATATGTAATCGGGAACAACCGACATATCGGTAACTATATCAATCCGGTTGGAGGTTGAAAGCCTGATGCCATCCGAATGGGAAGCCTCAATGAAAATACGGTAAGGATAATTTTCCATGACGCCGCCCAGGGTGTACTGGTTCGTCCCTTCCGGCAGGGTGGCCAGGGCGACATAAAGGCCGTTATCGAGCCGCTGATAAACGGTATAGTTCCTGATTTGTCCCCGCCAGCTGTTGTAATCATTCCAGGTAACCGACAGCGTGGCCCGGCAGGAATCAAAAACGGCCCCGGCAAACAAGGTGCTGTCGGGCTCATCGTAAAGGCTGGAGAAAAGGGATCCCTGCACAGGTTCATCCACCGCCCATACGGTATAACCGATTGATTCCTCATCCGAGGTGGTATTGGGATTTTCAAAAGAGGTGGCTGAGGCATCTGCCGTGCCCACCTGAACAAGTGCCCAGGGCTCCAGCGGATTGGGACGCACCACCCTGCCGATTACATAATAATCGACTCCGGGGGTCGGACTTGGTTCCCAGTATATCATGTCACTGCCGGTTTCAGGGTCAACGGTGACCCTCACCAGGCGGGGTTTGTCAGGCTGCTGACCGTGGACTGCACAAAACGGAAAAGCTGTCAGGAGCACAGCACAGAGCATATGGGGAAGACCTGCTGTTTTCAATTTCTGATGCTTAAGTGTATGCTGGTATAACGGAAACGGAATGCAAAATCATATAAGGCAAAATTAGCAAATCAAATTTATTCCGCTACACTCCCTTCATACTAAGCTGTATTCGTTTCCTCAGGATATCCACTTCCAGTACTTTCACTTTCACATGCTGATGAAGTTTCACAACATCAGCGGGATTTTTTACAAACCGGTCCGCCATTTGGGAGATATGCACCAGGCCGTCCTGTTTCACCCCGATGTCAACAAAGACGCCGAAATTTGTGATGTTGGTCACAATGCCCGGCAGGACCATACCCGGCTTAACGTCTTCAATTTTGAAAATATCAGGTGCAAATTCAAAGACCCTGATGGAAGTCCTGGGGTCTCTGCCGGGTTTTGCCAGTTCAGCCATGATATCCTGCAACGTCGGCAGGCCTGTGGATTCCGAAACGTATTTTTTACAGTCGATCTGATCTTTCAGTTTTTCCTCTTTCAGCAACCGGTCAACCGAGGCCTTCAGATCAGCGGCCATCTTCTCAACCACCGGGTAGCTCTCAGGATGCACGGCACTGTTGTCAAGCGGATTGATGCCATCCCTGATCCTGAGGAATCCGGCCGATTGTTCAAAAGCCTTGGATCCCATGCGGGGGACTTTTTTCAGGTCTTCCCGCGAGGCAAAGGCTCCATTTTTCGCCCGGTAATCGACGATATTTTTCGCCAGCTGCGGTCCGAGCCCCGAAACATAGGTGAGCAAGTGCTGGCTGGCCGTGTTCACCTCAACGCCAACCAGGTTAACGCAGCTTTCCACCACCTGGTCCAGGCTTTTTTTCAGCCTGACCTGGTCCACATCATGCTGGTACTGGCCAACACCGATAGACTGGGGATCGATCTTCACCAGTTCGGCCAGCGGATCCATCAGGCGCCTTCCTATGGATACCGCCCCCCGCACTGTGACATCATACTGGGGAAATTCCTCCCGGGCAGTCTTGGACGCAGAATAAACCGAGGCGCCTGCCTCGCTGACAACGAATACTTTTATGTCACGCTCAAAACGTATCTTTTTAACGAAATGCTCAGTTTCGCGGCTTGCTGTTCCGTTACCGATGGCAATGGCATCTATTTTATAGGAGTTCACCAGGGAATTGATCTTCTTCATCGCCACAGCTGTTTCGTTCTGAGGCGGATGGGGAAAGATCGTTTCATTATGCAGCAGGTTTCCCTGGTTATCGAGGCATATTACCTTGCAGCCGGTGCGGTATCCGGGATCTATCGCAAGCACCCGCTGCCGGCCAAGGGGAGGAGCCAGCAACAGCTGTTTCAGGTTTTCAGCAAAAACACGGATAGCTTCCGCATCGGCTTTTTCTTTGGAAAGCGCCCTGAATTCGTTCTCAATGGAAGGAAGAAGCAGCCGTTTATAAGCATCCTTGACGGCGCTTTCCACTGACAGGGACGCCTCTCCCCTTCCCTTAATGAATAACGCGTTCAGGTCTTTGACTGTCTTGTCCTCATCAGGTTCAACAGCGACTTTTAAAAAGCCTTCCTCTTCTCCCCTGAAGATAGCCAGAATACGATGGGAAGGGCATCGCTGAAATGGTTCGGAGAAGCTGTAATAATCGGCATATTTGATCCCGTCGGATTCCTTACCCTTGATTATTTTAGTATTAATGACCGCCCCCGCAGCAAAATGTCTCCGCACGATACCGCGGACCTGCCGGTTTTCATTCACTCTTTCGG
>CAYMJH010000247.1:0-5610 GCA_964390385.1 uncultured Bacteroidales bacterium
GCTGATGGTGTGATCCTGGTTACCACCAAGAAAGGAAAATCAGGCACCCCTCAGCTTACCTATGATTTTTATTACGGCATCTCCAATGCACCCCGCAAGGTACCCATGCTGAACGCGCAGGAATATGCCATGATCCTGAACGAAGGTTATTACAATATAGCACCAACCGGTACAAAAGCCCCTTTCTCCCAGGCCAAGATTGACAGCATCAATAGCCTTGCACATACAGGAACTGACTGGCAGGAAGAAGCCTATAGTAAAAACGCGCCTACCCAAAGCCATTACCTTGGCCTGACAGGTGGAAACGACAATTCAACGTATTCGGTTTCCCTTTCGTATATCCAGGAAAAAGGCATCTTTGATTATGAAGATAAATCATCCTATGAACGCCTTGGATTCCGCCTGAATGCTGAGCATAAAGTCAATAAATACCTGAAGATAGGCGAAAACCTTACCTATGCGCATCGGAAGAAACGCGGACTTGGTGTCGGCAATATTTATGACAATTTCTTAAGAACCCTCCTTTCAGCCAGTCCTCTGATAGATGTATATGATCCTAATACGGCAGATGGTTTCGGAAAAACTCACTATCATATTGAACAGGTGAATCCGATCGCTGTCATGCATTACTACTACAATGACATCCATAAATACGATGATATCATCGGAAATATATTTGCCGAAATACAGATCCTCAAGGGTTTGAAATTCAGGACTGATTTTGGCGGAAACCTTTACTTCACCCATACCACAAGTGCTACGGATACCTTTAAAATTACCGAGGATAACCTGAACAATATACCCATTTACAAGCAGGCAGCCGAACGCAGGTTCGGATATAACTTTGATAATGTTTTATCCTATGAAAAATCGATAGGGGAACATAATATCCTGGCCATGATAGGAATGAATGCACAGGACAACTGGTTCTTTAACATGGAAACCAATGCAACCGGTTTTTTGGCCAATTCCAACCTGCCTCCTGTTTTGTCAAACGTAGCACTTGATCCTGTTCTGCAGGGAGATACCATCACCACAAAAGGTGATTACGGCAAGCTTGACAGTTACTATTCCTATTTCGGACGTCTGAGTTACAACTATGGTGATAAATACCTGTTAACCTTCTCGCTGCGAAGAGATGGCTCCTCAAGGTTTGGTAAGAATGAGCATTTCGGATATTTTCCTGCTGTGTCAGCCGGTTGGGTGATCACCAATGAGAAATTCCTTGAGCCCGCAGCCGGATGGCTGAATTTCCTGAAACTGAGGGCAAGCTGGGGGCAAAACGGAAAGGTTCCCGATCTTTCAGGAAGGCATCTGGCGACCGTAGGAAGCTATCAGCGCAATTACCCGTTTGGAAGCGGATGGCAGATCGGTATGTCCCCTGACGTATTTCCCAATCCATACCTGAAATGGGAGGCATCAACACAGACTGACATCGGTTTTGATTCGCGTTTTCTGAATGGCATCAGTTTGGCCTTCGACTGGTATAGGGAAACCAGCAAGGACTGGATCGTACCCAAAACGGTTCCCAGTATTTCAGGATCAGAAGGGATCAGTACCGTAAAACCCTATATTAACGGAGGCAATGTAACCAATACCGGAATTGAACTGGAGCTGGGGTATACGAAGAATTTAAGTGGTCTGTTGTTGAATCTGCGGGCGAATATGGCCTATAATAAAAACAATGTCACCGATGTCCCCAATGATCTTATCCAGGGTTCGGTCAGTGTATTATACAATGGTTGCGAAGAGTTTTACCGTGTTGAAGAAGGATACCCTATTGGTTATTTCTGGGGATACAAGACCGACGGAATATTCCAGACACAGGATGAGGTCAATTCCTATGTAAACAACAAAGGTGTACTGTATCAGAAAAATGCAAGTCCCGGCGATGTTAAATTCGTTAATGCAAACGGCGACAGCATTCTCAACAGCAAGGACAAGGTCATGCTGGGAAATCCCCATCCTGATTTTATCTACGGATTTTCACTTGATGCGAACTTCAAAGGTTTTGATTTTTCCGTCAATATCCAGGGCGTGGCCGGTAACCAGATCGTTCAGGCTTACAGGGATGAAAGCCGCACTTATTATAACTATACCACTGAAATCCTGGACCGCTGGCAATGGATCGATGTCAATGGTGACGGGATCGTGAATGCAGGTGAGGGCACCTCGAACCGGATCCCGCGTGTTTTATCAGGCACCGACAGGAATCGTAACTGGAGAAATTTCAGCGACTTATCTGTCAAAGATGCCGGATATCTGAAGATCAAAAGCATCAACCTGGGTTATGACTTTAAGACGCTGTTTAAAGGTCTTCCTTTGCAACAGTTAAGAGTGTACATTGCAGCCACCAATTTATTGACCCTTACGAAATACGATGGCATGGACCCGGAAGTGGGTTACGGATCGAACTATGACAGTTCCGGCAGTCTGGTCGATGCTTATGCATCAGGCATTGACCTGGGATTTTATCCTGCTGCCCGAACCTACCTGATTGGTGCCAATGTTAAATTTTAAAACTGAATCGTCATGAAAAAAATACTAGCATGTATCATCATTGGTTTAATGGCCCTCGGTTGCAGTGAAGATATGCTCAACCGGTATCCGACAACCTCCCTGGTCATTGAGAACTTCTATAAAACAACTGACGATGCAAACCAGGCATTGGTAGCGGTCTATAATATGCTTATGCGGGATGATTTCTGGAGTTCATATTTTATGTCTGAAGCTGCTTCCGATAATTGTGCCGGTGGCGCCGGTGCAGGCGACAAGGGTGAATTTCAGCGGTGGGACAGAGGATTGGAATTTCCTGACGCTGATGCAAACAGTTATCCCTGGAAGAATTATTTCGGCGCCATTTTCCGTGCCAATGTCTACCTTGAAAATGAAAAACTGGTTGACTGGACAGGAAAAGAGGCCCTGCAGAAACAATACCAGGCAGAAGCACGCTTCCTGAGAGCCTATTTCCATTTCTATCTTGCCCGTTTGTTTGGAGAGATTCCTGCGCTGAACCGTACCCTTGCCCCCGATGAAACCCCGGGCAGAACCCCGGCAGAAGATTTGTATTCCTTTATGATCAATGACCTTAAATTCTGTGCTGAAAACGGGCTGTCTGCCAAATACGGCGAGATGAATCCCGATAACTGGGGACGGATCACAAAATGGGCGGCAGAAGCCATGATAGCCCGTGTATATTTGTTTTACAGCGGATATTACAACGATCTTACCCTGGGTGATTTTACTGCCAATGACGCAAGGGGCTATATTGACGACGTGATCAAAAACAGCGGCCATGACCTGGTTCCCGAATATGCAAGCCTGTGGCTGGTCCCTGCTATTTCAGAGCTGGGAGGAGACACGAGCAGTGCCTTGTATTCCGGAGAAGTCAATCCGGAAGTCGTATGGGCAGTCCGGTATGAACAATCCGGCAATCCTTACGAAAACATTTTTCATCGCATGATCGGACCCCGCTATACCGTTTCTATCGATCCCTACGGCAGGGGTTGGGGAGCAATCCCGGTCCTACCCAGCTTATGGAATATTTACGATAACGCTGATAAGCGTAAAACAGCCACCGTCCTGTCATGGGCTGATGAAGGTCTGTTTTATGATTATGTCGCTGCAAATCAGGCACAATATACAGGGTATAACAATAAAAAATATGCCCTGATCTCCGTGGGTGGCGAGATTCCTATAAGTAACTTTCAGCGGGATGCCTATGAAGACTATATGGTAATACGCTATGCCGATGTATTGCTGATGGGCGCCGAATTGCACCTGATGACCAATGATGTTTCGGGAGAAGCCCTTAACATGCTCAACAAGGTTCGTGAAAGGGCCTTTGGAGATGCCACTCATAATTACACAAGCCTCACCCTGGATAATATCATGTTGGAACGTCGGCTGGAGCTGGCTTGCGAAGGATTGCGCTACTTTGATATCCTCCGTTCATGCCAGGGGGATTTTTCCAGACTGGTGCCCATTCTCACCTATATCGATAACAACGATGGAGGTGATTTTGCCCAGACCGGCGATTATTACAGCCTGGATGTGGACGGGAATAATTTTGTTCCCACCAAAGGACTGTTCCAGATCCCGAATAATGAGATCGAACTCATGCTGGGTTCTATCGAACAGAATCCCGGATACGTGAACTGATGTGAATTTACAAATCCCGACGGGGTGTTCAGGACCCCGTCGGGATTAAATCGGGATTTTAGATCTTCTTCGGCGTGAGCTTTACCATCAGTACATCATGCCCCCCTACAACAGCTTTCAGCGGCGTGCCGGTAGTGCCTGCATCCTTTTTCAGCCAAAGGTCGCGGATGGAATATTCATTTTTCCTGAAGTCATAGCTGAAATTCGATATGGCATCGCTGATCGGATTCTTCGACCAGTCGAAAACCACCTCAAGGGGTTTTGTCGTGCGGTTCAGGAAACATACCGCCAGCTCACCGCCTGACAATGCCTTTGTCCATACCTCGAGGTCGTCCAGCTTCCTCGACATCAGGCCCTGTATGCCCAGCGTATCCTGGTCAACGGCGATGACCTCCTGGTTCGTCAATATTTCAACCGTTTCCCTGTTCATTTTCCGGATATCGTTACCGGCGATCAGCGGTGCCGCCAGCATGCACCACAGCGAAAAATGCGCACGGTCTTCCGCCACCGACATGCCATTGCCCACCTCCATCATGTCGGGATCATTCCAGTGACCGGGACCGGCATACTGCTTCAAAGGCTTCTGCATATCGAGGATCTGCAATACGCCCCATGAATTCCAGGTGCCATAGTTCACCACACAGTCAAAACAATGGTATATATCGCCGGTAGTCCTCCACAAATGCCCGACCTCCTTCCCCCACTCCCAGGGCTTGTTATCTCCCCATTCACACAGGCTGAACACGATGGGTCTCCCGGCAGCCGCCAGTGCATGACTCATGGTCATGTAAGCCCCTTTGGCATTCAGTGCTTCGGTGTTGCACCAGTCATATTTCAGGTAGTCAATACCCCACGATGCATAGGTAAGGGCGTCCTGGTATTCATAGCCGCGGCTGCCCGGCCTTCCTCCGCAGGTTTTCCAGCCGGCGTCGGAATAAATGCCCAGCTTCAGTCCTTTGGAATGCACATAATCGGCCAGGGCCTTCATGCCGGAGGGGAAGCGTTCGGGATCGGGACGGATGAAGCCCAGGCTGTCACGCGTGCCCTGCCAGCAATCGTCGATATTGACATAAAGATAACCCGCATCCTTCATGCCGCTGCTCACCATGGCATCGGCGGTTTCACGGATCAGCCTTTCATCCACGTTGCAGGCAAAATGATTCCAGCTGTTCCATCCCATCGGCGGGGTCAGGGCAAGGCCCTCGAACTTCTGCGCCCCGGCGTGCAAAGGCATTAAAAAGAGGACGGCAAACAAAAACAAATGTTTAAATAAAGTATTTTTCATGGTTTTTCGTATGAATTATTAATGATGAACGTCATTCCAAGGGCCTCAGGTTTCGGATTTAACACACCCCCACCCCTCTCAAGAGGGGAGCGCTGCGGTCTTAACCTTTATCACCTGGAGCAGGAAAATTCACCTTACTACTTCGCGGCTCAAATAACAAGCAT
>CAYMJH010000248.1:0-5606 GCA_964390385.1 uncultured Bacteroidales bacterium
AAGCATTTCCGGCGTCAGTATCTTTCCTACGGAAAGGCCAAGGAAAACATCTGCGCCCTTCAGGGTTTCGGCCAGGGAGGAGTATGGAACGTCCTGGGCAAATTCCTGTTTGTATTGATTCAGGTCGGTCCTTTTAACGGTGATCAACCCTTTGCTGTCAAGCATAAAAATGTTTTCTCCTTTTACACCCAGCCTTTTGTATAGTCTTGCACAGGAAATGGCTGCCGCTCCCGCACCGTTAATAACCACCCTGATCTTGTCGATTTTTTTACCGGTGATCTCAAGGGCATTGAGCAATCCGGCCCCTGATATGATCGCGGTACCATGCTGGTCGTCGTGGAAAACGGGTATATCCAGCATTTGTTTCAGCCTTTCTTCGACCTCGAAGCATTCCGGCGCTTTGATATCCTCGAGGTTAATACCGCCGAAGGTAGGGGCGATGGCTTTTACAGTGCTGATCACCTTTTCGATTTCTTTCTCGTTTACTTCAATATCAAATACATCCACATCGGCAAATACTTTGAAAAGCAGACCTTTCCCCTCCATTACCGGTTTACCTGCCAATGCCCCGATATCACCCAATCCCAGCACGGCCGTTCCGTTGGAGATGACAGCCACAAGGTTGCATTTGGCCGTATAGATGTAAGCATCTTCAGGATTCTTTTGAATTTCAAGACAGGGCTCTGCAACGCCCGGGGTATAGGCCAGTGACAGGTCATACTGCGTATTATAGGGTTTTGTAGGGATAACCTCAACTTTCCCCGGTCTTCCACAGGAATGATACCGTAGTGCTTCTTCGCGGGTGATTTTTGACATGGTAAAGGATTTTTGACAACTATTAAAAATAAACAAAATACATGATTCCCGAAAAGACAAATATCATGATTGTGCAGGCAATATCGAAATAGTATAAAGGATGTGAAATTATGCATACTTTTGCCTGTAATTTCAGTAGCCATGGCCATTCATGTAACGTTCCGTTTCTATGAAGAGTTGAATGACTTTCTGAAGAAGCAATACCGGAAGGAATCCTTTCACTATACTTTTAACGGACTGACTACAGTAAAAGATGCCATTGAATCCCTGGGTGTGCCGCACACAGAAGTCGATCTTATCACCGTTAACGGGAATCCGGTTGATTTCAGATACCGGATCACGGATCATGATTATATAGCGGTATACCCGGTTTATGAGAGCCTTGATATCTCCTCCATTCAATTGTTGCATAAGAAAGTACTACGTGAACCCAAGTTCATTCTTGACGTTCACCTGGGCAGGCTGGCCCGTTACCTGCGGATGGCCGGCTTTGACTGCCTGTATGACAAATATTATGATGATCCGGAGATCATAAAGCTTGCCCTGCAACAAAAACGTATAATCCTCACCCGCGATAAGGGTATCCTGAAGAACGGAAAAGTAACCCATGGTATGTTTGTATGGTCAGTGTCACCCCAAAAGCAATTCAGGGAAGTGATCAAAAGACTTCAGCTTGAAGGTTTTATTCATCCTTTTACGCGATGCACGGAATGCAATGCCAGGATCCGGAAAGTTGAAAAAGCCGACATAACCGGTCATTTGAAGCCACTGACCCGAAAGTACTTCACTGATTTTTACCAGTGTTCGGGATGCAAAAGGATCTATTGGGAAGGGTCACACTTCACAAGGATGAAGCAGTTTTTAGACGGGGTTCAGGAGTGGAAGTAAGTAAAAAGGGGAGGGGGATTGTCATTTATTAGTAGCTAGTAGCCAGTAGTTAGTAGTTAGAATTAAGAAGAAGAAAGGTAATTGCGTAATGAAAAAATAGGATTGAAGTCTAACCGTCTAATCTCATTTCCATGAATAAAGCCAAATATGTTGACCTGAGCCATACCATAGCGCACGGCATGAACACCTACCAGGGAATCCCGGCCCCGGTTATCAGGGATTTTCTCTCCCGCGAAGAATCAAAGAAAAACTATGAGGAAGGAACGGAATTCCATATCGGGATCATCGAAATTGCCTCGAATACGGGTACATCCATTGATGTGCCCTTTCACCGGTATGCCGATGGCGCCGACTTATCGGAAATAACCCTGGGGACGCTTACCGGACTCGAAGGTATCCTTGTTGAGGCACCGGTCAGCAAAACTGTCGCGATCGATGAGTCTTTCTTTAAAGGGCTGGATGTTGAAGGGAAAGCAGTTCTTATCTATACGGGTTGGGACATCTACTGGCAGACCGAACAATATTACCAGGGTCATCCCTACCTTACCGGTTCCGCGGCAAAGTTCCTGGCAGAGAAAAAGGCCAGGCTGGTGGGTATTGACACTTTCAATATCGACGATACCCGTACCCGGATCCGTCCCGTTCAGTCCACCCTTCTCATGGCCGGAATTCCCATCATTGAACACTTATGCAATCTTTCATCCTTGCCGGCCAGTGGTTTCCGGTTTTATTGCGTACCACCCAAGATTAAAGGGCTGGGTTCATTTCCGGTAAGGGCTTTTGCGGAAATCCATGAAGAAGTGAAAGTCAGCTGACAGGGAGATTTTCAAAATCCTGCGGCCTGTCCGTCTTTCCGTGATTCTGATGCACCATAATAGACCTTGTTCTTGTCGTCCCTCATAATGGCCTGGTATCCGCCATACCCGTCGAGGCTGTAACTGATCCTGTGTCCCCGGCGCAGCAGTTCCCTGACGGTCTCATAGGATATGCCCGTCTCGACAAATACGTTTCCGGAACCCTGCCTGGCTTCACCGGTAGGTTCCGAGCTTCCCTCATGCCGTATGCGTGGTGCGTCGCCCGCCTCCTGCAGGTTCATGCCGAAATCGATCAGGTTATTGATTACCTGTACATGGCCCTGCGGCTGCATATCACCGCCCATTACCCCGAAGCTTATCCAGGGTTTCCCATCCTTTGTGATAAAACCGGGGATTATGGTATGAAAAGGTCTTTTTCCCGGAGCGTATACATTGGCATGGCCGGGCTCAAGCGAAAAAAGCTCACCGCGATCCTGTAATACAAATCCCATCCCTTCCGGAATGATCCCCGAACCCATACCCCTGTAATTGCTCTGGATAAGCGAGACCATATTCCCTTCGCTGTCAGCCGTTGTCAGGTATATGGTGCTGGGTGGCAATACGCTCCCGGCTTCATAAGTCGCACCTGCCTTCTGAAGATCGATTAATGGCCGGCGCTCTGAGGCATATTCCTTGCTTAACAATGTATTCAGCGGAACTGTGGCAAAAGCGGGATCGGCATAATACCTGGCCCTGTCCTCAAACACCAGCTTTTTTGATTCGATAAAAAGATGAAGATAGTCTGCGCTGCCATAACCCATGGCTGAGAGATCGTATCCTTCCAGGATATTGAGCATTTGCAGTACGGCAATTCCCTGCCCGTTCGGCGGCAATTCCCATACATCAAACCCACGGTAATTGACAGACAAGGGTTCCACCCATTCAGAGACATGGGATGACAGATCTTCAACACTTAAAAAACCTCCCTGTTCATGAACGGTTTCAGCAATGGCCTCTGCTATTGTGCCCTTATAAAAGATATCACGACCTGAAAGAGCAATTTTTTCCAGGGTTCCGGCCAGGTCGGGATTGCGGAAAATCTCACCTTTTCCCGGTGTATGCCCGCCCGGCATGTAAGTCTTTGCAAACCCGGGATAATGTTTCAGTATCCTGGCATTTCGCTCCATATAATAGGCAATGAGCTCCGATACAGGAAAACCTTCCCTGGCGTATTGAATTGCAGGCTGCAACAGGTCTGCCATGGATTTCCTCCCGAATTTCCCATGCATTTCAAACCACCCGTCGACACAACCCGGGACCGAAACCGGCAACGGGCCATGTGATGGGATCCGGGTTATCTGATGATCTTTGAAATACTGGTACGAAAGCGATTGTGGTGAACGACCCGAGGCATTCAACCCGTACAATTTCCTTGTTTTTTCATCCCAGATCAGGGCAAACAGGTCGCCTCCGATACCGCAGCCGGTTGGCTCTACCAGTCCCAGCAAGGCATTGGCTGCAATGGCTGCGTCAACGGCTGAGCCACCGTTCCTGAGGATATCAACGGCTATCTGTGTGGCCAGTGGATGACTGGTAGCCGCCATGCCATTCCGGGCAATCACTTCCGAACGGGTGGAAAACAAGGCACCGGTGATCCGGTCCTGGGAATAACCCTTGACGGCCAAAAGGCCACCGATGATAAGCATGATCAAGACCTTTTTCATAGCATGTATCAGGATTTAATTACGACAGCTTCACCTGGTAAGGGCATTCATAATATTGATAAACCTTGATTTGCTGATCGGATGTTCTGCAACCACCTTGCCGTTGTATACGATGCCGAAGGTACCGAAAATCATCGGACTGCTTTGGGCCTCGGTATGATTTTTCCAGGTGATGACCCGGGGTTTAAGTCCAAACTGTTTCTCGGCCGTGTCTCGGATTTCGTTGATGTTTTTTACGGTGTAGGGACATTGATCCGCTCTTATCAGGATTAATCCTTTGGCATATTTTTCGGATAAACTGCGCTTATTGTCTTTAAAACTCGGCAGGGGTGCATTTTTTGCCATCTTTTTGACCAGCAGTTCAAAATCGGGTTCTGCCCTTGCCACCGGTTTGTATCCTTTCTTAAGGAATATATTGCTGTCTGCCATAAAAGAACCTTTCCGGGTCACAACGGCAACCCCGTGTTTTTTTAGTTGCAGGGCTTCCTTCTCACATTCCTCAATCAATTGGGTGGCGTATCCTTTGCCCTTAAATTCCTTTTTGAAGCCTACAAAAAGACAATGGATGAACAAATAACCGGCTGCATCAACCGGTCGCCAGCAGTATTCACCAGGGATATATTCTATCATCCCCTGGCATCCGTGCTCTTCGGAATATACGATTTTGATCCTGAGTCCTTCCCTGTATTGTTCTTTAATCCAGCTGACTTTTTCATTAAAACCAGGTGTTTTACTGTTTTTGTACCCGCACACACCGTATTTGGCGATGGTTTCGGGAGTTGCATCGATAACAGATAATAGTTTCATGTTTAAGTTGATTGGGTAAATTTGATTTGGTTGTTGTTGGTTGTCAGTTGTCAGTTGTCGGTTGTGAGGGTTATGAGGGTTGTGAATGTTGTGATTGTTGTGGAATTTAGTCGTACAGTCTGGTTGTCCCCTGGTCTGCTGGTCTGCTAGTCTAACAGTCTGTAGCCTGTAGCCTGCATTCTTTTCATTATTCACTTTTCGTTTTTCACTGTTCACCGGACGTTGCCAGGTCTTTCTTCCTGGATTCCCAGCAAGTCCTTCTCCGGTTCAGCTCCAAGCAGCATTTTCAGCGGTGATTCGATCAGTTCCCTGATTTTTACCAGGAATCGCACCGAACTTGCTCCGTCAATGATCCGGTGATCGTAAGACAATGCCAGATACATGACAGGCCTGATCTCGACTTTTCCATTCAGGGCGACCGGTCTTTCAACGATATTATGCATGCCCAGGATGGCGGATTGTGGCGGATTCAATATGGGTGTTGATAGCATGGAACCAAAAATTCCTCCGTTGGTGATGGTGAAGGTGCCGCCGGTCATTTCATCAAGGCTAATTCGGTTTTCACGGGCTTTCCCGG
>CAYMJH010000249.1:0-4335 GCA_964390385.1 uncultured Bacteroidales bacterium
TAGATCTTAGATCTTAGATCTATTCTTTAAGCTTCACATCATCCACAAAATAAGGCGTTTCGCCCTTCCAGATCACCCGGCCGTTTTTCTGCCGGTAATGCACGATCACAAAACGTCCCTGCAGGGTATCGAGCATGCCGGCAATCGAATCGTTGGTGACGGAAAAGAAAAACTTCTCAGAGGCAAGGGCTACATTGGTAGTGCTGGTAACGCTGCTGAGGATGATCTCCCCTTCATAGGTTTTGAATATGTTTCCCTTCCGGGTGAATTTTTGCAGGAGCCCTGCCCGGTATCCCTCGCTATAGGTGTAGAAAAACTTCCAAAAAATAAAAACTCCGAGAAGAACAACAATGGCAGTGGAAAGGATGATCATGATTCTTCTGGCCACTTTTTTTACACCGTCGAGTTTCATATCCGGGAAAGTATTAATAATAAATTAATCATAAACCGTTTACACAAAGTTAAATTTCTTTTGCGAATAACTTCTATGGGGTCGCTTATTTTAAAGGGAATAATTTTCTAAATTTGTGAAAGTCTGATAGGATTAGTTCTGATACATAATTACGGCAATTGTATGAATTCAGGAGACTTGTTGAAGGAAGTAAAAAACAGGGCACAGTCCTGGCTCAGCGGAAATTATGATGCTGAAACCAAAAAGCAGGTGAAGGTCCTGCTGGAAGAAAATGAAAAGGAATTGATCGAGAGCTTTTACCGCGACCTGGAATTCGGCACGGGAGGGCTTCGCGGGATCATGGGAGTGGGTACCAACCGGATGAACATCTATACCGTCGGTATGGCTACACAGGGGCTCTGCAACTATCTCAAAAAGGAATTTGCGGGGATTTCACAGATCAAGGTTGCCATAGCCCATGATTCAAGAAACAACAGCAGGCTATACGCTGAAACGGCAGCTCATATATTTTCCGCTAACGGATGTAAAGTTTACCTGTTCGATGCGCTGAGGCCTACACCTGAACTGTCATTTGCCATACGGTATTTCCGCTGCCAGAGCGGGATCGTGATCACCGCTTCGCATAATCCGAAAGAATATAACGGGTACAAAACCTATTGGGACGACGGGGGTCAGATCATAGCGCCCCATGATAAGCTGATCATCCGCGAAGTGCAGAAGATCAAATCACTGGATGAAGTGAATTTCAATGCCCGTCATGAGAACATCGAGATCATCGGAAAAGAGTTCGATGAGATCTATACCGATCAGATCACAACCCTGTCACTTTCTCCTGAGATCATCAAGCGCCAGGCGGAGCTTAAGATAGTCTACACCCCCATTCACGGGACGGGCGGCAAGCTGGTACCCATGGTGCTTAAGAAATTCGGATTTAAAAATATCGTCACTGTTCCCGAACAGGATGTTCCCGACGGGAATTTTCCCACGGTGCATTCCCCCAATCCTGAGGAGCAGGCGGCTCTTTCCATGGCCATTCAGAAGGCGGAAGCCACGCAGGCCGACCTCGTGATGGCTACCGACCCCGATGCCGACAGAGTCGGGGTGGCTGTCCGTGATTACCGTGGCGATTTTGTTATCCTTAACGGAAACCAGGCAGCCTCCCTGTTGATCTATTACCTGCTTTCAAAATGGTCGGAGAAGAAAAAGCTGACCGGGAAGGAGTATATCGTAAAGACCATTGTTACCACCGAATTGCTGGTTGCCATAGCCAACCGGTTCAGGGTAGACTATTTTGACGTGTTGACCGGATTCAAATACATTGCCGACGTGATCAAACATTTTGAAGGCAAAAAGACTTTCATCGGCGGGGGTGAAGAGAGTTATGGCTACCTGGCAGGCGATTTCGTGCGCGACAAGGATGCCGTTATTTCCTGTGCCCTGATAGCAGAGACCGCAGCATGGGCCAAGGACCAGGGAAAATCCATGTTTGCCATGCTGCTGGAAATCTACAAGGAATTCGGTTTTTATAAAGAAAAGCTTATTTCACTGGTGCGAAAAGGCAAGACGGGCCAGGAAGAGATACAGCAGATGATGAAGGATTTCCGGGCCAATCCTCCGGCTGCGATCAATCAGTCAAGGGTGACGGAAGTGATCGATTACCTCAGCGATGATTCCATCAGGCGGGTCAATGAAAAGAACAAGGGTATAAAGATACCGAAATCAGATGTGCTTCAGTTTATCACGGAAGACGGATCTAAAATATCCATTCGCCCTTCGGGGACAGAACCCAAGATCAAGTTTTATTTTGGCGTTAAGGAAAAGCTGAATGATATCGGCGAATATGAAAGGATCAACAAGCTGCTGGATGCAAAGATTGAGCATATCATTGAAGATTTGAAAATTAAATAAAGGCCTGTGTTCCTTCTCTTTTGCTTCTTTCCTTCCCTGCCAGTTCGTCTTGGCTGACCCCACGCACTTTCTGTAACCAGCATCATTGGGAAGCGAAAAAGCACCTTGTTATATACTTTGTTCCACACGCTTGAGAATAATATGAAATAACATATTACCGCATATGAAATCATACCGCAAAGAACTATGGTTTGAAACCCCTGCCCGCCGGGCTTTTATTAACATCACCCCGCAGGTGGAGCAATGTCTTGCTGAAAGTGGCATACGGGAAGGTCTGGTGCTCTGTAACGCGATGCATATTACAGCGAGCGTTTTCATTAACGATGATGAGTCGGGCCTGCATCATGATTTTGAAGTGTGGCTGGAAAAACTGGCCCCGGAAAAACCATATTCCCAATACAAACATAACGGGTTTGAAGACAATGCCGATGCCCATATCAAGCGCACCCTGATGGGCCGTGAGGTGGTTGTGGCTGTCACGGAAGGCAAACTTGATTTCGGCCCATGGGAACAGATCTTCTATGGCGAAATGGATGGGAAACGGCGCAAGCGGGTTTTGGTTAAGATCATTGGTGAATAAAATCCCAGCCTTCTCACCTCTTCATAAGGCTGCATTCGTAACAAAAAGTACGTTTCGGAGCGGACTACAGGTCAATCATAATCTCAAAATCCGTCTGGGGATAGAAATCCGCTTTATTCCAGTAATAAACTTTTTTTTCTGAACCGGTCACAGATGAATCGGGCTCGATGGAGAAAGAGAGAATCCGTTGATCCTTATTTGTGGTAAGTGTATAAGCAGCACTTTTAAGTGGAGAACCCCAGTACTGTGTTGTGCTGAGCCTATATATATTGACACGACTCGCCGGCTGACGATAAATAATATTGATATTGACTGTGTCTTTGGGTAATAGATGTAATGAAAACACAATATCCTGCTTACGTTTTTTATATACTATTTTTTCAGCATTTTCCAGGTTCATAATATGAATGCTGTCGATGAAGGAGGTGTTGACCGGAAAGGGAAACAATATAGTGGTGTTAACGGAATGATCGCTATTATTACTGAACCTGTATATTCCGTTTGTTGTAAAATAGTTATCGTCCAGTGTAAAATCAATAAATTCACAAGGAAATGAAAGGACTGGCTGTGCTATGGCTGCGTCAACCGTTATTATCAGCATAACGGCTACAATGAGCTTCTTCATCGCCGGCTTATCTGTAAATTTGAAGTACAAAAAACGCTGTCCCGTGATCTCAGCTTAAGATAATACATACCATCCGGAATACTTAATGGCAATTCGATGTTTCCCGTATTGTCCATAATTTGCTCCTGCCATGTTATTTGACCTTTTGCATTGATCAATTCAAAAAAGCACCGGGTTGATTTTACAGGAATGCTGGTCTGAAAAGAAAAGCCGTTACTCGTAACAGGATTAGGGAAGGCCATCATGATCTCAGGCAAAGCGGAAAATTTATTATGAACACCGGCAAAATCGTTCTTTACATGAATATCTCTTTCAACGACATTATCGGGAATTATGGTAAACTGCATCGAATCAATCTTCAGCGCTGTTCCCTGTACATTTAATATGCAGCCGTTCAGCAATTCCTGTGAGCACATCCAAATTGTATCCAGTTGATATTTCATGGCATACAATGGTGCCGAATAGGTACCGTCTCCATTTATGCTAATACAATCAGTATGGTAATTAATCTCAAAGCAATGTGTCCCGGCAGGAAACGGGCTGATATTGATCAAGCCGGAAGTGATCAGCTGATTTGTCCTGTCATATATTTTGCCCTGAAGTGCTCCGTGTAAATTCCCAAGGGAATCCCGGATGCAATGGTAGTCAGTTCCGTAGAAACTTTCCATGAACCTTGTAACGGCCTGGCCTTTTGAAAGTTTTGGCAGGCTTGCATCACGATAGTTGCCAAACACAAAGGTTTCAACCAATGAATCAGGAGAAGCTGAATAACCGGTAAAATAAGTAACGATTGAAACGGAATCTCCCTCC
>CAYMJH010000249.1:4345-5587 GCA_964390385.1 uncultured Bacteroidales bacterium
CGGATCAATGTTCACACCAGACTTTAAACTATCTTGGGTTATGATAATCAGTCCATCCATAATCCCTTTATATAATGAGCGCGCCCGGGTGGAACTGATCAGAATACTATCCGGTATGGTATATACCATCAGCTCAATTCTCCAATGCTGATCCTCATTGAAATAAAAAGCAGATAAACTGGTCGACGGTGCATAAACCGGGTTGGCATTTATAACAAAGGCCGGGATGCAGGCCACAAAAAATAACAATAACTTTTTCATTATCAATCTGATTTTAAATAACAGATCCCCTGGACAGGAATGGGATGACTTAATAATAACTTTTCATCCAAAATTAAAACTATTTTTAAAAAAAATCGTTAAATCCCCGGAACAAATTCATAATAAATACATTATATTTGGGGTTCTTCCAATCTCACATTTGAATACGTCTGAAAACGAATGAAGACCGGGCATGTCATATTGCTGCTTCTCTGTGGCTTGTTGTTCACGGGATACTCCTGCAAGGAAAAGAGTGGAATCACTGCCGATGCTGATCCTTTGTCAAAGGACCAGCCGATTGAAACGATCGTTCCCTTTTCAGGTCAGTCCTTTGATGATGAGGTAAATGGTCAGGTTGAGCCTTCCGGCTGCCTGAAGGGTATCCCCCAGCGTGTTATTGATGCAAGCGTATTGCCCGGTGCTGAATACAAACAGGTCGACCTGATGGGGTATGAAAAGATAGAATTGCCAACCGGAGACAGGCTCCTGATCATCAACTGGGGATGCGAGTCTTACAATCTTTCCTTCCGGTTTGAAACTTCGCGGTTCGGAACCGATACCAGCAAAGTCCGGCAGTGGTACAGCATCCTTACCCAGCTGCTGTATGTCATTGAGCCTGCCATTGACGCTCCGGTGAAGATTCAGCAAGGCATCAACGGCATCCATGGTTACCTGAAACAGGACACCGTCCCCTTAGCCTATAATGTGCCGCTGAAACTGAGCCATGACAGCATCTTTGCCGATATGGTTTTTGAAAGGGTGAAGATCCTGGGCGATACGGCAGTGCGTATCGACGCCACGTTTTCAGTCGCTGCGCTTTAAGAAGAAAAGAGTCCAGCAGTCTTGCAGTCAGAAATCTGGCTGTTGGCTGTTGGCTTTTAGCCATTAGCAAATGGCCAATAGCCAATAGCAGACTTCTTTCACTTTTCACTTTTCACTTTTCACTTTTCACTTTTCACTTTTCACTGTTTCACCGTTCCA
>CAYMJH010000250.1:0-3833 GCA_964390385.1 uncultured Bacteroidales bacterium
CTCCTTAACAGATTTTCTGTCGTTGAAAGATCAGCCCCGGGATTTGACTCCTAAATTAATCATTCCCTGACAAAACAAAAATCCATATTCCACCCCCGCCACCCACCACCCACCACCCCCACAACTTGTCACTTGTCACTAGTCACTCGTCACTTCTTCCTCATCATTCCCGCCACCAATCCGGCAAGCAAAAACAATACGACAGCTCCTGTGACAATCACCGGTCCTTTATTTACCTTCTTCGATTCAACCGTCATGGTATAGTCTCTTTCATTGAATAAATCGGAATCAAATTCCCACGACACGGTATTCCCTTGTACTGTCGAGGAACTGCTTGAAATGATCACCCCCGGCATGACGGCCAGGTGGGTGAAGGATTCCCCGATGTCACTTTCAAAAGCAGACCAAAATCTCATATTGAAAGCATCCAGGCTTATTCTGTTTGACTGATGAAGAATTCCCGTATCCACATTATAATATTCCGAGGCAAAACGCAACAGGGGGAAATTGCTGGAATCAAATGAAAACAGGGAATCAGGATTGGCTTTGTAGGCATTCCAGAAATCATCACGCGTCTTTTCTGTTTCTTCCGGTTTCATGGCGCCGGTTTTGTCAAGTGTTTCCTTGATCACCTCAAAATAATCCTTGAAAATACTTGCCAACATCCAATCCTCATACTTTTTTTCAAGGGATTCCTTTATCTTATTCATATTGATACTGTCGTTTTTTGACAATGCAATGCTTGCGAGGCTGTCCTTTTTTAACAGCAGCTCATGGGTCTCGGGTGAGTAATAGACTTCATCATCGCCGGCATGGTACAATTCAAGTTCTTTATCACTCAGGTAGTCATTTACAGGTATCCCTGCAAAGGGAAAAATCTGCCTGTAGATTTCCGTATAATGATAAAAGGTGTTAAACCACCGGAATTTTCTTTCCACCTTCACCAGCCTGGTCACATTGTTTGCTTTCACGGTATCCCAGTTGAGTTCACTGTTCAGATCGTCATCGTTACGGAAGACTTTCATGGCTTTGAAATAGTATACGGTATCCTGTGTCGTGTCGCTCACTGATCTGATCTCAAATCCGGTGGTTATATCCCATGTGGAATCATGAGGAACGGGCAATGATCCTTTCAGCACGGATGCATAATTCCCTTCCAGCAGGCTTGAATCACCTCCCTCCACCAGCATGGTTCTTTCTATGGAACCGTCGGGCAATATCCTGGTTGTTATGGTATATTTAAGGTATTCTTTGCATCCTGTCACCAATGCAACCATCATCATAAAGCTGAACAAAAAGCTGAACATTTTTTTTGTTTTCATGGCATTTGGGTTTTATTTAACCCGGCAGGCTATAAACCTGCAGGCTTATTCTGTTTCCGATTCCAATCCGGCAATTACACCCTGAATGAAAATAAAATCCTGTCCGGCATGCTTTTTCAGGGACTTGTATTGATGACTGCACCACAATGTCGCATACAGATTCATCTTATCAGGATTGTCACTGAAGTATTTTCGCAGGCTGTGTTCTGTTTCCTTTTGATCAGTCTGTAACCGGCGCAGGTAACGGGCTGACCGGCGCATACAGTCGTCCATGTCTTTATGCCGGACTTCTGCCAGGTATGTTTTTCCTGCGGCTGACAGCTGTTTTTCCAGCTCAGTGATGCTGGAATAAACCGTGTACTGCTGGTATCCGAATGACAGGGCAATGATCACTATGCAGGCCAGGGCGATCCGGCGCGTCAGCGGCAGGATGAAAAAGTCAAGGACCTGATCCGTCAGGGGTACGGATATTGCTTTTCCGGTATGCTTTTCTAAACCGGTGACGGCCTTCATGATCCGGCTGGTAAGGTTGTCCGCGGCATCAGGAGCATGACTTTGCCCACGGATCAGCTCAGCCAACCGGTCATTTTGCCTGTATACCCGGGATAATTCACTGCACGGTTCACAGGTTGCAAGATGTTCCAAAAGCTGTTGCCGTTTTCCGGCATCCAGTTCTCCATCCCTGTATAAGGCAATCCATTTATGGGCTTTACTGCATCTCATGTTGTCCTTCTCCTGTTTTAATAAGATTCAGCCGGATGGTGTTCCGGGCAAGATAAAGATTCGTTTTAACCGATCCCTCATTCATTTGCATAATCTGGCAGACCTCCTCAACGCTGAGATCCTGCAGGTCACGCAACATAAACACCATGCGCTGCTTCGGACTCAGGTGATCAGCCAGAATTTTGATGTAGCCTGCCATATCGCGGTCTTCCAATTTTTTCATTTCATCCTGATCCCCAATACCGGAGCAGTCATTTTCAGCAGATACTAACGAGCAAGGGACCAGCCTGTTTTTACTTTTTAGCCTGTCCAAACATTGATTTACTATGATCCGGTAAATCCAGGTGGTGAATTTACCCCTGAAATCAAACCGCCTTATATTCAGCCATACCTTAATAAAAGTCTCCTGTACCATGTCTTCTGCCTCTTCTTTATTGAGCAATGTACGGAATGCAAGACTGTAAACATAATGCTGATGGCGTTCAACCAGCTTCTGAAAGGCTGAAAGATCACCCTTGATGCTTTGCCTGATAAGATCATGGTCATCACTGGGATGGTCGGTTCTGGCGTAGCCTCTCACGAAGTCTTTTATTGATAATGTTAATTATGATACGACCCGGAAAGGGAAAGGTCAAATTTCTCCGGAGAATCCCGGCAGGATTGTAACATCCTGCCGGGACAAAATGCAATTAAAACACCTGGTTTTTCAATACTTCAGCTTGTTCCTTTGCTGGTTCATAGGGCCTTAACCTGAAGGTATAGCTATAGGGTTTTACGGTAAGCAAATACTGAGGGTGGGGGAGAGCGCCCCATGAATTGTCCCCGCCGACTCCCATTTGTTTGTAATCGATATTCAGCGAGGTCCAGGGATGCTTTTTAATATCCGTGGCATGTTTTTGCTCTTTGTTGAACCCGTTTTCAAAATCGTCTCTTGAAAAATGATCGGCACTGAAACAAAACAAGGGATCGCCGACAACCAGAAGGCCCAGTCCCTTATCGTTATGCAGGGCGAGCCAGCTCACATCGGTCCGGTAGCCCGTTTCCTGCGGTCGTATGTAAGCATGATTCAGGCCATCAACGGTGGACGAATAAAGCCCCACATGGGCCGCGTATTTCCGGTCTTCATAATTCTCAAATGGCCCGCGGCCGTACCATGTAACCGAATTGAAGCTTTCGGGTATCCGCAGTTGCATGCCCATCCGGGGTATTTCGGGAAGCGCGGTGACGGATGGTACAAAGGTATTGGTGATCACGATGTCACCTGATCCGTAAAGAGTGTATTCCACAGCATACGCTGCTTTGACGTCATCCAGACCGATTACCGATTGTATGCGGATAATGCCCGGACCGGCGACTTTTGCCGCAATGGTTTTCAGGGTCTGGTTCTTACCGGCATTTTTCCAGACTGCGCACCGCCTGGGCATGCCATTCCCAAAATCATTATCGGTGGGCACTCGCCAGAAGTCAGGCTCAGGCGCTTTCAGCAGCATCTCGGTATCGCGGAACCTGAGAGAGACCATTTGCCCGGTTGTTTTGCTGAACTCAACCCGTAAATCGGTTCCTGTTATTATCATCACAGCATCATTTTCAGTGAAATCCAGTGGAGGCATTGCGGCTTTGTTCACCTTGTTTTTTTCAGGGGAACCGGGCAGGGCAAACTGTTCCCAGGCCACTTCCTGATCCTTTTCAAGCAAATTAAGGGATTCATTGGTCGTATACCGGATATTCAGATAACAGGATGAGCCGTGTGCTCTTTCAAAGGCCGGAAAAGAGAGGGCTGCCTGATAC
>CAYMJH010000250.1:3843-5563 GCA_964390385.1 uncultured Bacteroidales bacterium
ACGAGGCTCCCGGCTCAACCGGCGGAATGTCGATGGCGCCGGCCGCCACCTCAATTCCGTCTGCGGTAATGTCCCAGTTTAATTTAAAAAGGGACAGGTTGAGGAAATCATAGCGGTTTTGCACTTCTATCAAACCTTTGGCAAGATCAACAGGTTTTGTCCTGATATATTGATAGACTTTTTGAACCTCCATGGCATGAGGATTCAGTTTTCTGTCGGGCTGAACCAGGCCGTTGCAGCAGAAATTGCCGTCGGAAGGCACCGTATCGGGGCCGAAATCACCACCGTAACAATAATATTTCTGACCTTCCGCGGTTGTGCATTGAATTCCCTGATCAACCCAGTCCCAAATAAATCCGCCCTGCAACTGATCATATTTTTCGATTACATCCCAGTAATCCTTGAAATTCCCTTCACTGTTGCCCATGGCATGCATATATTCACACATGATGAGGGGTCTCGGCTGTTTTTTCATGGCGTAGCCTTCAATGCTCTCAATGGAGGAATACATCGGGCAGAATATATCCGTGTTCTCTTCGAGCCCTGCCCGCTCGTACTGCACCGGTCGGGTCATGTCGCGATCCTTGATCCACCGGTAAGTGGCCATGAAATTGGATCCGTTTCCGGCCTCGTTGCCCAGCGACCAGATGATGATGCACGGATGGTTCTTATCGCGTTCCACCATCCTCATGGTCCTGTCTATATGAGCATTCAGCCATTCAGCTTTGTTGCCCAATGTTTTGCCGGGATGATACCCCATGCCATGGGATTCAATGTTGGCTTCGTCAATGATATAAAGGCCAAACCGGTTGCAGAGTTTGTACCACAGCGGATCATCCGGGTAATGGCAGGTGCGCACAGCATTGATATTAAGCTTTTTCATAGTCCGGATATCTTCCATCATCGATTCCCTGGTTATGACGTGTCCGGTAAGCGGATCATGCTCGTGCCGGTTGACGCCTTTGAGCAATATCCGTTTCCCATTCACCAGCAACAGCCCGTCTCTGATCTCCACCCGCCGGAAACCGGTTTGGGTGCTCAGGGCTTCCTGAACTTTCCGGTCAGGCGCAATAACGGTTATGACGGTATGATATAGATTCGGGGTTTCGGCTGTCCATTGTAAGGGCTCTTTGATCTCAGCGGAAAAACGAAAGACTTTTTCCTCTCCCGGTGCCAGGGCGATGGCTTGTCTGAACGGACCGGCAATAGCTTTGAGGTCAGGTGCCAGCAAGGCGATCTCAACATCACAGTTACCCGGTTGAACGGTATCGGCATTGGCAACATTGTATTCAACGGTATATAAACCGTTACGATAATTATCATCAAGGCCGGCCTTAACAAAGAAGTCATTCACATGCATCTTCGGAACAGCATACAGGAAGACATCCCTTTCGATGCCGCTCAGCCTGAAAAAGTCCTGGTCTTCAAGATAACTGCCGTCACACCAGCGGTATACCTGAACGGCAATGCTGTTTCTCCCGCGTTTGACCAGGTTCGTAATATTGAATTCCGCCGGCGTTTTGCTGTCCTCGCTGTAGCCTGCATAAACGCCGTTAATCCAGACATAAAAGGCTGAATTCACGCCTCCGAAATGCAGTATGATTTCGCGGTCTTTCCAAAGGCCGGGGAGGGTGAAATTCCGACGGTAAGATCCCACGGGATTGTATTGAAAGGGAACTTCGGGATAGGCTTCATCCCAGGGATACCTTATGTTAACATA
>CAYMJH010000251.1:0-1537 GCA_964390385.1 uncultured Bacteroidales bacterium
CTTACCGTTTACCGGTTCCCTCCTTCTTCCTCTTTCCCAAACCGGTAAGAGTCGATGGGTGCACAGCTGCAGATCAGATTTCTGTCTCCGTAAGCATCATCCACCCGGCCTGAAGCCGGCCAGAATTTATTATCGGCTGTCCATGGCAGGGGAAAAGCTGCCCTGGTGCGTGAATAAGGATGGTTCCAATCGTCGGCGGCGATGATCTCCTGGGTATGAGGCCCATTTTTCAGCACGTTATCCGAAAGATTCCCTGTGTTTTTAACCTCCACGATCTCGTGATAAATTGAGATCAGGGCTTCGGCAAAACGATCCAGTTCCTGTTTCGACTCGCTCTCCGTAGGCTCTATCATGAGGGTGCCGTGCACGGGAAATGAAAGGGTGGGAGCATGGAAGCCATAATCCATAAGCCGTTTTGCGATGTCGGTTTCGGTTATCTCAGCCATGGGCTTGAATTCCCTGCAATCAATGATCATCTCATGGGCTACAAAACCATGATCGCCTTTATACAACACGTTGTAACAATCTTTCAATCTGGCAGCGAGGTAATTGGCGTTCAGGATCGCCACTTTGGTCGCCATGGCAAGTCCTTCCTTGCCCAGCAAACAGCAATAAGCATGACTGATGGTAAGTATACTGGCGCTGCCATAGGGAGCAGAGGCCACCGCCGTTGTGCCGTTAATGCCCCCCGTGGAAACCACGGAATGAGCAGGCAAAAACTCCACGAGATGCTCAGCCACGGCAATGGGTCCCATACCGGGCCCACCTCCACCGTGGGGAATACCAAAGGTTTTATGAAGGTTGAGATGGCACAGGTCTGCTCCGATGAGCGCAGGCATGGTGATCCCAACCTGGGCATTCATATTGGCGCCATCCATGTATACCTGGCCTCCGGCATCGTGAATGATAGCGGCCATTTGTTTTACGGCGCTTTCAAAGACGCCATGGGTTGATGGATAGGTGATCATAAAGGCAGCCAGGTCAAGGCGATGAGCTTCAGCTTTTTCTTTCAGATCGCCGGTATCGATATTTCCCCTCTCATCGCATTTCACCACCACGACCTCCAGTCCGGCCATCGCCGCACTTGCCGGATTGGTACCGTGAGCCGAGGCCGGTATGAGCACAACATTGCGGTGCCCCTCTCCACGGCTCTCATGGTATTTCCGTATGACCATCAGTCCCGCATATTCACCGGCAGCTCCCGAATTGGGCTGAAACGAAACGGCGTCAAAGCCGGTAATGGTTTTCAGGCAATAGCCCAGTTCTGTGAAAAGCTGATGGTAGCCTTCTGCCTGGTCAAGGGGGACAAAGGGGTGCATGTTCCCGAATTCCGGCCAGCTCAGGGCAAACATTTCCACGGCAGCATTCAGTTTCATGGTGCACGATCCAAGCGCGATCATGGAATGGGTGAGCGAAAAATCCTTTCGCTCGAGCCGCTTGATATACCTCATCATCTCCGTTTCTGAATGAAACCGTCTGAACACTTCATGCTGCATGAATTCACTTGCACGGGCAAAGGAGGGCGTAAAATATATCT
>CAYMJH010000251.1:1547-5545 GCA_964390385.1 uncultured Bacteroidales bacterium
GGCAGGGACGTGTTTCTTAACAGCACGGGAAAAAACGTCAATAATACGGTTCAGGTCCGCTATGGCAGTGGTTTCATCCAGACTGATGCCTATGGAACCGGCATTATACCGGAAATTCATTTCATGCTCCAGGGCTAACAGCCTGAGGTTATCTACAGAAACCTGGTCAGGCAATTCGATATCGAGAGTATCAAAAAAATCATTGTTTCGTTGCCTGCACCCCAGCATCTTCAACTTTTCGGCAAGGATTCCCGCAGAACGGTGGATGGTAAGGGCAATTTCCCTTAATCCCCCGGCACCGTGATAGGCGGCATACAAACCGGCCATGGTAGCCAGCAAGGCTTGCGCCGTGCATATGTTGGAGGTGGCCCGTTCCCGTTTAATATGCTGTTCGCGCGTTTGCAACGCCATCCTGAGTGCATACCTGCCGTGCCGGTCAACCGTAACGCCTATGATACGCCCGGGAAGAAAACGCCTGAACGCATCGCGCGTGGCAAAGTACGCGGCATGAGGACCGCCGTAACCCATGGGTATCCCAAGCCGCTGGGTTGATCCCACAACCACGTCAGCGCCCCACTCTCCCGGCGGAACCAGTATGGCCAGGCTGAGGATATCGGCCGCCACGGCAACCGTAATACCGGATGCATGAGCGCTTTCCACCAGGCTGCGGTAATCTCTTACCAGGCCCCGTTGATCAGGGTACTGTACCATCAGACCAAAAACACCCTTCTCACGGAAAGCCTCCGTGGATGGACCCGTAACCAACCTGATACCCAATGCCTCCGAACGTGTTTTCAATACATCCAGGGTCTGGGGGAACAATTCCCCATCAGCAAAAAAGACATTCCATCCGTTCTTTACAGCTTCCTTTGGCCTGGCATTATACATCATGATCATGGCTTCGGCGGCCGCTGTTCCTTCATCGAGCAGGGAGGCATTGGCAAGTTCCAGCCCTGTCAGTTCCGAAATGACGGTCTGGTAATTCAGCAGGGCTTCGAGCCTTCCCTGGGATATCTCTGCCTGATAGGGAGTGTAGGAAGTGTACCAGGAGGGATTTTCCAGTACGTTGCGCTGAATAACAGCGGGAAGAATGGTCCCGTAATAACCCATCCCTATATAGGATTTGAACAGTTTATTTTTGCGCGCGATATCGCGGAGCCGGTTGAAGTATTCATATTCCGTTATCCCGTCAGGCAGATCAAGTGGTTTTTGCAGGCGAATGCCGGAGGGAACTGTTTGATCGATCAGGACATCCAGGGAGTCTGCACCCAAAAACCGGGCCATGGCGTCGATTTCATGCGGTCTGGGACCGATGTGACGAAAGATGAATTGGTTCATTGACATAAATATGGATTTGTTGATTGAGAGTAAAGTCTTCTGGTCTAATAGTCTAATAGTCTAACAGTCTAACAGTCTAATAGTCTGTAGTCTGCAGTCATCAGCCTGCTTTCCGTTCACTTTTCGTTTTTCACTCGTCACTTGTCACTTGTCACTCGTCACTACTCGTCCCTTGTCCCTTCTTCATTCCGAAGATCTGCATTATCCACGCCGTAAAAAAGGATTTGTGTCATATTCGTGTCCGATGGTGGTTGCCGGACCGTGACCCGGATACACGACCGTTTCACGTGGCAGCACCATGAGTTTTCCGGTGATCCCGCTGATCAGGGTTTTATGATCCCCACCTGGCAGATCGGAACGGCCGACACTTCCGTTAAAAAGTACATCACCGGAAATCAGCAGCCTGCTTTCGCCGGAATACAGCAAGATGCTTCCGGGTGAATGTCCCGGGATGTGGATAACGGATAAGACCGAATGTCCGAAATGGACTTCGTCGCCCTCCTCCAGATTTCGCTCGGGTAATGGTGATTCCTCGGCATGAAAGGCGAAAAGATCGGCAAAATGCCTGGCCCGTCCCAGGAGAAAACTGTCCTGGTTGTTCATCGCCAGGGGGATACCGTATGCAGACTGAATAAAACCGTTCCCTGCAATATGATCAATATGGCCGTGTGTATTGATCAGCATCACCGGTTGCAATGCCCGGGCTGAGATATACCCCGAAAGTTCGTTCCGCGATCTTTCGTTATTGCAACCCGGATCCACGATTACACATGCGCCGGATTCGTCTGAAAGGATATAGGTGTTTACCTGAAATTCATTGAAAATGAAAGCTTTTACCTCAATCATCCTGTTGAAAATTTAGCGTCCCGTGATGGAAGCATTCACTCTTTTCCTTTGATCATAGGGACAAAAACAAAGTATCCTTTTTCCCGGGTGATAAAATCGTTCCGGCTTCTTTTCTCCAGCAGGGTCATAACCTGGGATCCCGATTTTCCAACCGGCACGACCATTTTGCCTCCGACCTTCAGCTGATCAATCAAGGCCTCCGGTATTTCGGGGGCAGCCGCGGTGATCAGTATCCTGTCAAAAGGTCCGTAGGTAGGCAGGCCCTGGTATCCGTCACCATAGAAAAAGGAAGGTTTGTATCCCATTTTGGGCAGCTGCATCTGCACCTTAAGATATAGATCTCTCTGGCGTTCAATGGTATATACCCTTGCCCCCAGTTCAATCAGCACTGCGGCCTGGTATCCTGAGCCGGTGCCAATCTCCAGCACTTTGTCCATTGGCCTGACATCGAGCAACTCCGTCTGAAATGCCACGGTGTAGGGTTGTGAAATGGTCTGCCCTGATCCGATAGGAAACGCCTGGTCTTTATAGGCAAATTTGATAAAGCCGCTGTCCATAAACATATGGCGCGGAACTTTCCGAATGGCTTCCAGCACCCTTTCATCCCGGATACCCTTGCTGCGGATCTCATCAACAAGCTTTTCCCGCAGGCCCCTATGAAGGTAATTGTCTTCCATCAGCAGAGTGCAATTTTAAGCATATCTTACCGTTTCAACAAAAATAGTTGATAAGTTGAACCTAAAAAAAACTTTCCTGACTTCTAAATATTTTATGTTTGTGCAAAACCCTTTGGAATGATAAAACTCGGGATTATAGGGCAACCGTTACCGATAATTTCTCACTTGCCTCCGTCTGACCATCTCAGCGAATTCACATGGACGGGATTTTTCTCGGAAAATGCCTTTGAATCCGGGAATTCCGTTTCGTTTTTGCCTAACACCGGCAATGCCGAGGCCCTGATTGATGATTCCGATGCCCTGATCATAGCCGGAGATAAAAGCGAGCATTATAACCTGGCCGTTACTGCGCTGAAACATGCCCGGCACCTGTTCCTTCCGGTCACTCTTGTGCAAACCACTGCGGAGGCCAATAAGCTGATCAAACTGGCCAATGAATCCAATGTGATCCTGAAGGTGCACAAGCCCGGAATATTCCCTGCTGATTTTAAAAGACAATTGGCCCTCAACGGGGATATCTGGCTGATTGAACTGCATCATTATACCAACGCTGCGGAAGAGAATCAGGGCAGGAAACTCTTTTACAACCTGCTGCACAATCTCGATTTTATCCTCGGCATGACCCGTTCTAATGTAGTCAGCATGAAGGCAACAGGATTGAACATGCTCTCCCAGGGAGTGGATATTGTCAACGCCCGCATTGACTTTGATAATGGATGTTCGGCCACAGTTACCTGCAATTGCGCCGCCGTAAAAGATGAGCATGTCGGTACCGTTGTATTAAAGGACAAGATCATGCGGATTGATTTCATCCGTGAAGACGCAGTGGTTTGGAACGTTACCCGCTCAGATCAGGTTAACGGCACCATCACCACGGATAAGCTCAGTCTTCAGCATGAAAACGACCTTACGGAAAGTCTTTTATCCTTCATCGCCCTGCTCAGTGACAAGAACCGCATACTCTCAAACCCTGAAGACGGTTTCAGGTCATTTATCCTGGCTACCAGGATTATGGACCGGGTAAACAGGAATTCGGTTCGCTCGGCCTGAAGAAGACGAAAACGGGGAAGCAGGCTATTAGACTGTTAGACTGTTAGACTGTTAGACTGTTAGACTGTTAGACTGTTAGACTGTTAG
>CAYMJH010000252.1:0-3899 GCA_964390385.1 uncultured Bacteroidales bacterium
GGCTAAGTCCAACACCCGAACAGTGGGATCTTATCCCAACCGTTTCGAACCGTACCGTTAACACCAACGAAGGCTCGGTTATGGTTACGTTGTATTACAAAAAGTTCGATTTTACATGCAAGTTAAAAATTGAAGGTAAGGGCAACGGTTTCCTTATTTCGGTTATTCTGGAAAATCCACTTCCTGCGAAGCTTGAGGGTAAAGCAAACATGAACATTGAGTTTCTGCCAGCGGCATACTTTAAGAAAACCTATATGATGGATAACCAAACGGGCATATTACCGCTAGGACCCACAGGCCCGATGGTTGCTGACCCATTCTCTGAAAAAATGCCACAGGTTAACAACGTGTTAACCCTTGAACGATTTGGCGATACATATGCTAAGGCTACACCATTTGCAAATGGCAAAAAGCTGGTTTTATCGCCCGACGATCCTAAATCGCTGGTTACGCTCCAATCGTTAACTGGCCAGATTGGCCTGCTCGATGGTCGTAACCTCGCTTCCAACGGCTGGTTGGTAGTTAGCGAAATTCTTCCTTCGGGGAAAACTGGTGTGGTTGTTCAATGGATGATTACCCCAAACAGCATTCCATCATGGATAAGAGAGCCTGTAATTGCGCATTCGCAGGTGGGTTACCATCCCGATCAGCAAAAAGTAGCTGTTATTGAGCTCGACCCTAACGACAAACCTTTACCTGACGCTACGTTATACCGCATTGGCGAAGATGGTACACAGGTAAAAGTTCTTGATGGCCAACTAGCGGTCTGGGGAAATTTCATCCGCTACAATTACTGTAAATTTGACTTCTCTGCAGTAAAAGAATCTGGCATCTACCGCATTCAATACGGAAATACAGTAAGCGATCCTTTTCCTATCGGGAAGAATGCTTACTCGAACACATGGCATCCTACGCTCGATGTTTGGCTGCCTGTTCAAATGGACCACATGTTTGTAAAAGAAGCGTACCGTGTATGGCATGGGAATCCACATCAGGACGATGCATTACAGGCTCCAACCGATACGGCTATTCACGACGGATACCGCATGGGTATGACAACCGGCACCAAATATAAACCGTTGGAACACATTCCCGGCCTCAACATTGGTGGATGGTTTGATGCTGGCGATTTCGACATACAAACCGGATCGCACAACACAACTGTAGACTACCTTGTAAGTGCATGGGAAGACCTTAAACCAATGCGCGACCAAACCATGGTGGATAAGGAACGCAAATACGTTGCCATTCATCAACCCGACGGCATTCCCGACTTGTTACAGCAGATTGAACATGGGACGCTGGCCCTTGTGGCACAGTTCCGTGCTTTTGGACATGCTATCAGGGGTATCGTTCAGCCTAACACATGGCAGTACAATATGATTGGCGATGCAGGCAACCTTACCGACGGCCTTATCTTTAATCCCAATCTCAAACCAAACGAGAAAGATGGATTTACATCGGGGAAAAGAGACGACAGGTGGGCATTTACCAACATGAGCCCCATGTCCGATATAGGTTCAGCTACAGCGCTGGCGTCGGCAAGCCGGGCATTAAAATCGTACAACAATGAGCTGGCCAACGAATGCCTCGAAATAGCCAGGAAAGTTTGGGAAGATAACATTGCCAACAAAAACGAACAAAAGGAAAACCAGGATAAAGACGACATGTCCGGTTTCTTTCCGGAGTTTGGGCGTTCGATGTCGGCCACACAGGAAGTTGGTATTACTGTAGAGCTATTGGTTGCAACAGGCGATAAAAAATATTCCGAATACCTTGCTAAAATATGGCCTCAGGTTAAAAGCAGCGTGAATAATGCCAATGCCCGCCGGTATAGCGGCAACAGCATTTTCAGAAATCTGCTTAAAGCTATTCCTTACATGAATGCAGATTTTAAGAACGATTTGCGCGCACAGGCAATTAGTTTGAAGCACCAAATTGACTCGATAAGCAAAACCAATCCTTATGGTGTACCTCTCGGTCAGGGTGGTTTTTATGGGCCAGGCAGCAACTTCTCCATTGTAGACTGGGCGCTTACCAATGCCAAGTTCCACCAGTATTTTCCCGATATTATAGATAAGGAATCGGCCATTCGCGGGTTAAACTACATATTGGGTTGTCATCCCGCTTCGAGCATATCGTTTGTTTCGGGCGTTGGTGTTACTTCAAAAAGAGTAACGTATGGTAATAACCGTGCTGATTACACGTATATTCCCGGAGGTATGGTGCCTGGCAACTACCTTATAAAGCCCGATTTCTACGAAAATAAAGAAGACTGGCCGTTCATCTGGTACGAAAACGAAGTAGTAGTAGATGGCTGCGCAGGTTATATTTACCTGGCATTGCTGGTCGATCATATACTTGGTGCAGGCGAATAGTATAATTATCGACCTAAAAGAATTAAAAAGTTTATTGGCAGTCCTGTCAAATATTGACGAGGTGTACCGGTAAATATTATACTAACCTGTTTACTATTAGGGGCTGCCTTTTTTGATGACAAAATATTACTACTGCTGTTATAATGCAACATCATTTCGGGAGTTTTTTCCTGGAGAAAAAAGGCATGAAAATGTTGTTGTCACGTCCCCGCTTCTCCCGATTAATCGGGATTCGCGGGGCACAGCAGGGCTTCCCGATACGCCTTCGCTTTGCTCTGGCTATCGGGATAAACTTCTCGCCCTTCCGTCACAAAAAAAGCTGCAATAGTTTGCAGCTTTCTGTTGTCCCGTCAGGGCTCGAACCTGAACTTTTCTGATCCAGAATCAGACGTGTTGCCAATTACACCACGGGACAATTATATGAGTGTGCAAATATATAAAATTTCCTGCGGAATTGTAATGACATGAATAATTTCGCAGAGACACAAATTGCTGGTTGTATCAAACAGACGGGAATTGTATGAGCAGCAAAGATGTTTCAGAGTTTCAGAGTTTCAAAGTTCCAATGTTAAAATTCTGGAACCTTGTAACCCTGAAACTTTCCGACAAAAAAAGGTGCATCATGGTTACCCGATGCACCTGTTTTTCACAAATCTTCCGTTACATGGGTATAATAGTAGGGATTGTATAGTAAATTGTCAGTTGTGGCCTCATCTGTGCTACATGGTAGTCACCTGATGCAAACCTGAAACCAGGAAACCTTTCATCAGGCCAGAGCCTGAAGAACATACCATAATTGGGCGCAGCTATCTCCTGAACAGGCACATACAGGCTTGTAACATCTACACTTATCATGTTACAGTTGCGGATAAAAGGATAAATATACACCTGATTTGCTTCAATGGTCTTTGGCTGGGTGTTCCACGTGACCTTTGATTCTTCCCATGGTTCAACTATCTGTTGCAGCACTGCCCCGCAGCATACAGTGCCGGTACCGGGAGAGATAATGACTGTGCTGTCCCAGGGAATGGGCAGATCATACCACAATGTAAGTGTTACCTTTTTAATGTCTGCTGACTTTGGCAGGGCGTTAAGGTTAAACCAGATAAGGCTGCGGTTTGATCTCATGACAGTCAGTATCGGTTCTGAAAGATAGGTAGCCTCAAAATACTTATAATCACCAAAATTCTTATCAGGCTGAAGATTGGTTATCATGGCGTCCTTGCCATCGTCAGGGCCGGGTTGCAGAACCAGCTTCCGCCATGGTAAACTGTCACCCGGTATTGTCAGTATAAGCGGGTTGTCGCTTGTGGTGGCCTTTAACTGGCTTGCAGTAAAATGAAAAGCCTGCGACTCATAACCCTCCTTTTCAAGAAGGAATGAATACACATTATATCCACCCCGGATGATTACCTTGTTTACTGATGCCTCAAGGCTAAATTTATAATGCCATGAGTCACCGGCAAAGACTGTCAGGTCGGCCGTCACCGGAACGACAGGACCGTCAGTCAACGGAGTATT
>CAYMJH010000252.1:3909-5517 GCA_964390385.1 uncultured Bacteroidales bacterium
TTATTCAGGTAGCAGACGACATAAAAGCCCAGCGGAGTGACTATTTGCATCCCGAAGCTCACATATCCGAAGTCTCCCGGAGTGTAGTCATCTACCGGAAGCACTTCAGGTGAAATGATTGTTGATGTCCCTGATGCAATACTGAAAGCTATAGGTAGCGGGTCATCTACCAGATAAGCCAGTGGAGAACCCTCAACAGGCGAAGCGTAAATAACCTCTCCGGCAGGATTGATAACTAAAAATTTAGTCAGGTTGTAATCTCCTGCTTCAAGTTCCACTTCCTCACTGATAAACTCAGACCCGAAAACATACACGGGTATCAGTTCGTCAGTGAGAACAGGATTGCCTTCAGCATCTTTAACGGATACCATAACATGGTACGAAACCAGTGCAGTGTCAGATGGGTCATCACCTGATTTGGTCTGGTTGATCTCATCAATCGGGTTGATTGAAAATGTGGCTGTTCCCTTGCTGGTGTTGTTGGAGCTATTTTCACAGGAAGAAAGACTAAAAACAACAAGCAGGATCAAAGAAAATGATCTGATTACAGTTTTCATGCTTCTCCGGTTTTAGTTGTGAAAGAAAACAAAGAAAATACGATGAAAAAGCACAAAAATTGTACCACGTTTCAAGATAAAAGATAAAAGGCAAAAGGCAAAAGGCAAAAGCGTTTTCCTCCATAGGCGAAGGAGCAGAGAGTAAATCTTCCCCCCTTGGGGGGAAATTAAAAGGGGGTATATTCAAAAGACAAAATTCGCAATTCGCAACTCGCAATTACTTATTGATCTTTGCCCAGGTGTCTTTAAGACTTACCGTGCGATTAAACACGAGGTTGCCCGGGGCGCTGTCATAGTCAAGGCAGAAATAACCCAGACGCTGGAACTGGAACTTATCAAGGGCTTTTGCATTCGCCAGTGACGGTTCCACCTTACAGCCTTTCAGAACGGTCAGTGAATCAGGGTTAAGGAATTCCCTGGCATCAATATCTTTGTGTCCTGACGGGTCTTCATCGTTGAAGAGCCTGTCATACAATCTTACTTCAGCATTAAGTGCGTATTTTGCTGAAACCCAATGGAGGGTTCCCTTGACTTTACGGTCAGACTGCTGGCTGCCGCTGCGTGTATCAGGGTCATAGGTGCATTCTACCTCAGTAACCTCACCTGACGGGTTCTTCGTAACGCCTGTGCATCTGACAATATATGCCCCTTTAAGCCTTACCTCCTGTCCGGGAGACATCCTGAAGAACTTATTCGGAGGATTCTCCATAAAATCGTCCTGCTCAATGTATAATTCCCTGGTAAACGGAACTGTGCGCTTTCCCTGCGTCTCATCCTCGGGATTATTTACAAGCTCAACCTCCTCAATCCGGTCTTCAGGGTAATTGGTTACTATCACCTTAAGTGGTTTAAGCACGCCGAAAACACGGGGGGCACGAATATTAAGATCTTCACGTATTGCATATTCAAGCAGCGATACATCATTTATTGCTTCTACCTTTGTATACCCTATGAGATCAACAAATCTGCGTATCGATTCAGGGGTATAACCTCTTCTTCGCAATCCGCAAAGGGTGGGCATACGGGGATCGTCCCATCCGCTTACCACGCC
>CAYMJH010000253.1:0-5382 GCA_964390385.1 uncultured Bacteroidales bacterium
ATGGGCAGGTGTAATGCCGTTGATGGTATAGGTTGAGCCGGTTGCCCCGCTGATGTTCACGCTGTTTCTGCGCCATTGATATCCGGTGATGGTGCCGGAAACCGTAACGCTGAAGGTGGCATTGGTCCCTTCACATTGGGTAAGGGGATTGGGCTGTCCGGTGATTACGGGAGGTGTTTGCACGGTGAGGGCAGCGGCATTGCTGGTGACATTCCCGCAGGTTCCGGTGATGACCACGTCATAATTGCCGGCATGGGCGGGTGTAATGCCGTTGATGGTATAGCTTGCGCTGTTGGCGCCGCTGATGTTGGTGCCGTTTCTTCTCCACTGGTAGGCAAGGCCGGTTCCGGTGGCGGTTACGGTAAAGGTGGCATTACTGCCTTCGCACTGGGTAACCGGAGCAGGCTGTCCCGTAATAACGGGAGCCGTTTGCACGATGAGTGCGACGGCGTTGCTGGTAACCGTACCGCAGGTTCCGGTGATGACCACGTCATAATTGCCGGCATGGGCAGGAGTAATGCCGGTGATGGTATAGCTTGCGTTGGTGGCGCCGCTGATGTTGGTACCGTTCCTTCGCCATTGGTAGGCAAGGCCGGTTCCGGTGGCGGTAACGCTGAAGGTGGCATTACTGCCTTCGCACTGGGTGACCGGATTGGGTTGTGCGGTGATGACGGGAGCCGTCTGCACGGTAAGGGCGGCAGCATTGCTGGTTACGGTTCCGCAGGGCCCCGTAACAACAACATCGTAACTGCCGGCATGGGCAGGGGTAATGCCGTTGATGGTATAGGTTGAACCGGTTGCACCGCCAATGTTCACGCCATTTCTGCGCCACTGATACCCGGTGACGGTGCCTGTGACCGTAACGCTGAAAGTGGCATTGGTGCCCTGGCACTGGGTAACAGCGACAGGCTGCCCGGTGATGACCGGCGGGGTTTGCACGGTGAGGGAGGCGTTGTTGCTGGTGACGGTTCCGCAGGTGCCGGTGACTACCACGCTGTAATTTCCGGCATCGGCAGTTGCAATGTTGTTAATGGTATAGCTTGCATTGGTGGCACCGCTGATAGGGGTGCCATTTTTCCTCCACTGGTAGGACAGGCCCGAGCCGGTGGCCGTAACGCTGAAAGTGGCATTGGTGCCCTGGCACTGGGTAAGGGAAACCGGCTGGACGGTGATAGCCGGCGGTATAAGCACCGAGGCGGTGATGGTATTGGAAGTGGCAGGATTTCCCGAAGTGCATCGCAGGCTCGAGGTTAGCACTACATTCACCTGGTCGCCGTTCACCAGGGTACTTGTTGTGTAGGTCGGGCTGTTTGAACCCACGGGAGAACCATTTAGCCTCCATTGGTAAGCAGGGGTTGTTCCTCCGTTAACAGGACTGGCGGTAAACAAAACGCTGGTTCCGGGACAAATGCTTCCGGAAGGATTGGCTGTTATGGAAACGCTTACCGGCAGATTGGGTTCTGCAGCCACCGTTTTAGACGGTCCGTTTTTGGTGCATCCTTTGTTGTCGCGCGCCCAGGTTTCATAGGTGCCTGCTGCCAGACCGGAAAAGGAATTAGATGGCTGGTACCCGCCGGCGCCCCCGGTGGTAATGGAATAAGAATACGGAGTTTTACCGCCGTGAGCGTAAATGGTGATGGATCCGTTATTTTGACCCTGACAAGTATTGACAACGCTGGCAGAATCAAAATAAAAAACAGGTGGAACACTGTCAGTGGCTCCCTCCAGGAAAAATTCACGTGCCGATGCAGGTGTAGGTGATCCGCAGTTGTTGGCGTCGTTCACCCTCACTTCATACCAGCCCTGGGGCAGATTGGTGGCAGTTTGTGTAAACTGATTGATGGTAACCCAGGTGCTGCCGTTATGAACATACCAGTCGAATGAATAGGGCGCAGTCCCGCCTGTAACAACGGCGCGAAGCTGGCCATCACTGCCTTCATTGCAGGTGAGTCCTTTAATAATGGTGATATCATTAACATTTAGCACTGCAGGCTGCGTGATGACAAGGGCATTGTTCAGTATGCGGCTGCAGGTTACGGCGGCGGCGTCACGTATTTGCACATTGTACGTTCCGGGTCCGAGCCCGGTATAACTGCCGCCCGATTGCCAGGAGATCCCACCGTTTATGGTATACTGGTAAGAGCCGGAACCGCCGGATGGGGAACTGATGGTAATGGTCCCGTCGTTCCTGTTATAACAGGTAACATTGGTCGAAGCGAGATTGGCATTCAATTGTCCTGGTTCGGTAATAACCAGCCCCGGATTCAATGTTTTAACACAGCTGGTTGCATTTGCATCCCTGATGAGGACGGTATAGGTATTGGGTCCAAGTCCTGTATAACCGCCTGTGCCTTGCCAGCTCGATCCGGCATTGATGGAATATTCATAAGCACCTGACCCGCCTGAAGGGCTGCTGATGGTGATGGTTCCGTTGGAAGCCCCGAAACAATTACTGTTGGTGGAAGACACAGTGGCGTTGAGCACGGCTGGTTGGGTAATATTCAGGGTATTATAATCAAGTACATTTCCTGATACCGTATCCTTGACAAAGGCATTGTACAGGTCTGCATTAAGATTGAGAAAAGTATGGTTTAAGAGAGAGGTTGGTCCGAATGAATCAATGACAGAGGGCTGTAATACTTTGTAATAATAATACATATAAACCGATGAGCCACCGTTTACCTGCATGGTGATCTCACCATTTGATCCGCCGAAACAGCTGACGTTTTTCTTGCTGAAAGTGACGGTTTGTGATTTCAGTCCGGCAACCGAGCATAGCAGGGCAAGGAGAGAAACCAGGTAAAGCTTTTTCATATTATGCGACATTAATTGCAGTTTTAATTCAGTTATTTCCCGATACAATGTCAACGGTTTTTCCCGCTGTCATGCCGTTCCGGTCAATTATCCTGACAAAGTATTTGCCGGGCGGGACCGCCTCGAAGGTAAAGGACTGTTTTTCAACCGGCGACGATTCCCTGAGAACCGTTCCGTTGATGGGATCGTTGGTCATGAGGTAAAACGTGAAGGAGGGAGTCCCCTTGGTCACTTTTATGGCTATATCGGCAGTCGGGGGATTCTGGTTTTTATTATAACTGATTTTGATTTCGTAGCCGATCTCCTGTGAAAAGACTCTGATCATGGAGAAACCCAGCATGATCATGAGGAAGACGAGGGCGGTTTTTTTCATCCTATAAAGGTTTAATGATCTTTGAATAATAATACTTTACGAAATATGCAAACAATTGGTTACACGTCCTGGGATGTCTTAAATACAGAATTTCAATTTATTATCATTATTTAAATAAATGTAATTTTTAATTGAAATCCGGTAAAGTCAAACTTTAAACAATTCAATGTCCACCGGCCCGGGACCTACCATAAGTTACAGATTGATAATGGTATATGTTTTTTCAATGCATCAATCCCCTGTTCATAAGTATTGCACGGGGAACGATCTGCTGCCGGCACTTCAAGCGGTTTCAGGAAAGGGTGTTGACGCGGAGCCTGATGATCAGACTGATTGAAGCCAGGTTCTGTCGCGGAGCATTTTTCCCGTAACGAAGCGGATGGGGAACCAGGCTGCGAGAAAGCCGATAATGATCACGGCGACGGCGACGGCCGCTATATCAAACGGTTTGATGAGCACGGGATAGGCATCGATGATAAAGGTGCCGGATCCCTGCAGCCTGATGAGTTTGAAGGTAATCTGCAGCCAGCAGATCAGCAGGCCTGCTGCCAGTCCGATCACCGCACCGATCACAGAAACGAGCCATCCTTCAAACAGGAAAATGCGGTTGATAAGGCTTACCGAAGCCCCCATGTTACGCAGTGTGAGAATATCGGTTTTCTTCTCGAGGATCAGCATGGTAAGGGTGCCGATAACATTGAATGAAGCCACCATAAGAATAAAAATGAGGATCAAAAATATCGCCCATTTTTCCATCTGCATGGTTTTGTAAAAGACCTCATTTTGCTGGTACCGGTTTTGCACCCTGAAGTTTTCTCCCATAATGAGTCCGATCTGCTGCTGAACAGATTGAAGGTTGGCATTTTTTTCCAGCCTGATCTCAATGGCATTCAGTTTTCCGGGATACTCAAACAGGTCCTGGGCAAATTCCAGCGGCACCAGGATGTATTTTGAGTCATAGTCCTGTTCAATCAGGAACACGCCGGCAACATTCAGATATTTACGGTTAACGGCACTTTCGGGTTCCAATGAGACCTTTCCCGTGCGCCTGGGCACGTAAATTCCCATCTGCCTGGGCGAGTTAAGGATGACATTCAGGAAAATATCGATCCCCTTGCCGATGATGGCCAGGGGCTGACCGTTGCTGTTCAGCACGAAATCGCCCTCAACGATCATGCTGTCGATCCCTGAGACATCGGCATATTCCCGGCTCACCCCCTTGACGATGGCAATGGTCTGGCGCTCATCATAGCGCAGCAGGGCTTTATCCTCCAGTACGGTGGCCAGTGATGCGACTCCCTTCACCGAGGCTATCCGGTCCAGCAGGGCCTCATCTGCAGCGAAGGATTTACCTTCCGTCAGGATTATTTTGATATCGGGATTGAAGGAATTGATGAGCGATTTGACTACATTGTCGAATCCGTTGAATACCGAGAGGACCACGATCAGTGCCATGGTGCCGACGGCAATTCCCGCAAGAGAGATGGCAGCAATGATATTGATGGCATTGTGCGATTTCTTTGCAACCAGGTAACGTTTTGCTATATAAAACGGAAAATTCACAACAGGGGTCCGGTACAGGGGTTAATCATGATCTGAGCAGTTTATCGATCCGGTCGGCATAGTCGATGGAGTCGTCGCGGTAAAAGACGAGTTCGGGGATGATCCTCACCTGGTAGCGGATTTTCCGGCTGAGGCCGTTGCGTATGATTTTGGTATGCTGCGTGATCGTTGGTAAAAAATCCTCGTTTTCCTTCAGGGGAAAGATGCTTACATACACTTTGGCGAGCGACAGGTCGGGAGAGACCCTTACCTGGGTAACCGTGATCATTTTCCCCTGGAAGTAATTACGGCTTTCCGATTGAAAGAAGGATGCCAGTTCTTTCTGGATGAGCCGTGATATTTTATTTTGCCGCAAGGTGTCCATAGAAGATGCTTATTAATAGAGGCCGCCGGTGTAAAAATAAGAAATCCCCCACGAACTAAAAAAGTTTAAGCCTATAATCGGAAATACTGGTAATTTCAGAACATTTTATAGTTTTGTGAAATTTAAATCTGAGTCAGATGAGCAAAAAGCGCGTTTTATCCTGTATTCAGCCTACCGGCGAGATTCACATCGGCAATTATTTCGGGGCCGTAAGGAACTGGGTGAACATCCAGGATCAGTATGATTGCGTATACGGCGTTGTTGATCT
>CAYMJH010000254.1:0-5359 GCA_964390385.1 uncultured Bacteroidales bacterium
GCCTGGTAGCCAAAGGTTATGGAGAAACCACACCCAAGGTGGTGGATAAAAAGGATAACGAGGCTTATCCCTTCCTGCCGGTGGGGTCAAAGCTGACTGAGCAATATATTACAAGCCTGGCTGACGAAGATCAGCAGGAAATGGCCAACTTCCTGAACCGGCGCACGGAATTCAAAGTGCTGCGGGAAGACTACGAAACCAAGTAAGATTTACAGATTGTTAAATTGACAGGTTTACAGATTTTCGTTCTACACTGATCCCTAATCTGTAAACTAGTTAATCTGTAAATCTGTAAATTGTTTTCCGGTCACCGGAACCCGATATCCGAGGTATAGGCCGTGTTGCTTTTGTTCCGGGCCCGGTCGAGTATATAAAATTCATACCGCAGCGTATCCTGGACCGGGATAATGAAATACTGGATGCTGATCTTGATTTCTCCCTTTATCGTTTTATTCTGGCCTACCCGGCTTAGCTTTTCATTATACCGGATGATGTATTTCAGCGGTTCGGCTTCCACGGAGTCATAATAGCCGCCGGGCAGCTTTTCAAAGGGGATCAGGAATACGTTGTACTTGTCCTTCAGGCTTTCTTCCGTTGTTTCCGTATCGGCCAGAAAAGATCCTATATCGGCATCCCCGTCGATAAAATCGAATTTCAGGGTGCCCAATTTGCTGTTATTGCCGAGGGAATCGATATAATCTGCGAGGGTAAAGCTTTTAAAGCTGATCTCGGGAACCGGACTGATCTTCTCAGGCGGTTCACAGGCGATGCTGAGCATGACCGTCACCAGCAAAGATATGGCAGCATTCCGGATCATCAGTAAAATTCAGGTTTAACAATCACCTCCAAATTATAAGCCAAAATTATTTCTTTCGGATGAAAATCTGCACAGGCACGCCGGAAAAATTGAAGTTTGCCCTTATTTTATTCTCCAGGTATCGCTTATAAGGTTCCTTTACATATTGCGGAAGGTTGCAGTAAAACGCAAAGGAGGGCGCATGGGTAGGCAATTGGGTCACATATTTGATTTTGACGTATTTGCCCTTGACGGCAGGCGGGGGATAGTCCTCAATCACCTTCAGCATCACTTCATTCAGCTTTGACGTAGGGATCCTTTGTATGCGGCTGCCGTATACCTGCATGGCCAGGTCAAGCACCCGGTGTATTCTTTGCTTGCTGACGGCAGATATGAATACAACCGGCACATCGGTAAAAGGCGCGATTCTCTGCCTGATTACCTCTTCCATTTTCCGGGCCGTATGGGTATCCTTCTCCACCAGGTCCCATTTGTTCAGCAGAATCACCACGCCTTTATTGTTCCTGCGGATCAGGGAAAAGATATTGATGTCCTGCGATTCGATGCCTTCCGTTGCATCGATCATCAGCAGGCAGACATCGGAATTTTCAATCGCCCTGATGGAACGCATTACCGAATAGAATTCGATATTCTCGGTAACCTTTCCCTTTTTACGGATGCCCGCTGTGTCAACCAGGTAAAAGTCATGGCCGAATTTGTTGAATCGCGTGTAAATAGAATCCCTCGTGGTGCCGGCTACCGGTGTCACAATATGACGTTCCTCCCCCAGCAGGGTGTTGACCAGGGTCGACTTGCCTACATTGGGCCTTCCCACAACGGCAATCCGGGGGAGGTCCGGACCGGTGTCGGCTTTTTTCCTTTCGAATGACTTCACCAGGTCATCCAGCAGTTCGCCTGTCCCGCTCCCATTGGCCGATGAGATCCGGTAAGGAGCTCCCAGACCGAAAGCATAGAATATATCGGCTTCAAAAGTCCTTGCCGGTTCGTCCACCTTGTTGGCAACCACAAAGGCCTTTTTGCCCCGGCGCCGCAAAAGGTCGGCAATGGACTGGTCCATGTCGGTGATGCCGCTGTTGACGTCCACCATGAAAACGATGGCGTCGGATTCCTCAACGGCCAGCATCACCTGCTTGCGGATCTCTTCCTCAAACACATCATCGGAACCTTCCACGTAACCTCCGGTGTCTACAACCGAGAATTCAACACCGTTCCATATCGCCTTACCGTAATGACGGTCACGCGTCACTCCTGCCGTTTCATCAACAATGGCTGAACGGCTTTCGGTAAGACGGTTGAAGAAGGTAGACTTGCCGACGTTGGGACGGCCGACAATGGCTACAATGTTGCTCATGATACCTGTTTTGTCAGATCAGCAAAATTAAATAATTGAAAATCAATAAATCACATCGCCTCATTAAACTCATAATCAATGGCGGCACGGCTTTGCTTAATATTCTTCACGTATTCCGCCACCGCCATATGGGCAGGATGCTTCCGGTATATTTCCAGGTCAGCCCAGGAGGCAAATTCACTCTCGAGGATGACTTCGAAATTATCCAGCGGGGCCGAAATGGAATTGAAATGCACTTCGAGGTTCTTGATCACCCGTATCTCTTCCTTCAATCCGAGCAATTTTGATTTCAGCTCTGCCATAGCTTCCAGTTTGCCTCTCGGCGACCCGGTTTCCCGGATGGTCCACATTACAATATGCCTGATCATCTGTCGATTTGTTGATTTGTCGATTGGTCGATTGGTTGAACTGTAAAATTGTTGTAATTGTTGTATTTGTTGTGATGGTTGTGAAGGTTGTGTTTGTCTTTTGTCTTGATTCTTGGCTCTTGTATTACTCGTCCCTCGTCCCTCGTCCCTTGTCCCTTCTTCAATATCCAAACCCCTTCAGCTTCTTCTCACTGTCCCTCCAGTCCTCAGCAACCTTAACCTGCAACTGCAGGAAGACCTTTTTTCCCAGGAATTTTTCGATATCCATCCTGGCCTGGGTACCCGTCTTTTTAAGCGCTTCTCCTTTATGGCCTATGATAATGCCCTTCTGTGACTCACGCAAAACATAGATTACAGCGCTGATCCTGTCAAGCTCAGCCCCCTCCTTGAACGATTCGATCTCCACCTGGCAGGAATAAGGTATCTCCTGCTTATAATTCCGCAATATTTTTTCGCGGACGATCTCACTCACAAAGAACCGTTCAGGCCTGTCGGTCAGGGTGTCCTTCGGGAAATAGGCAGGTCCTTCGGGGATCAGGCGGAGGATCTCGCCGAACATTTCCCTGATGTTGAAATTATGCAGGGCGGAAAGCGGCATGATGGTTTCAGCCTTTACGATCTCCCTCCAGTCATCCATGAGCTTTACCACCTCAGCCTGTGTAACCAGGTCGATCTTATTGATGGCCAGGATCACCGGAATCCTGCATTGCCGGATCTTCTTCACATAAGGAAGGTTTGCATCCGGGGTCTCCTTCACATCGGTCAGATACAGGATCACATCGGCATCGGTGAAAGCCGTTCTGACGGTTTTCATCATGTTCTCCTGCAGGCGGTACGCGGGTTTGATTATGCCCGGGGTATCGGAGAAAACCACCTGGTAATCATCGCCCGACACGATACCCAGGATGCGGTGCCGCGTGGTCTGGGCTTTGGGGGTGATAATGGACAGTTTTTCACCCACCAGCCCGTTCATGAGGGTTGACTTGCCCACATTGGGATTCCCGATAATATTGACAAAGCCTGATTTGTGGGGCATTACTAAGGTAAAAACATTAAATAGAAAAGTCTGGCTGCAAAAGTATTAATTGTTTCAGTAAGTAAAACAAAATAAGATCTTTTCTTTAATGCGCACACAAGACCATCTTTTATGAGGCTTTAAGATCAATCCCAAGCGTTCCTTTGATCCCATAGTCAATGCCGGAGGTGGTGAGACCGAAAATCGTACATCCGAAATCAGCATAGAACCCTGCATGAAGACAATCTCTTCCTCTTGCTCTTCCTATTCCTCACTTAATCCGGTACCTTAAGCCGGCATAGATGTTTCTTCCGAACACGGGCCCCCATATCAGTGAGCTGTCGAACCAGGGACTGAAAGGCTGGTCGGCGGCCACGATCGGATCATCCTGCCTGAAATCAAACAGGTTCTCAACACCGATATAGACTTCGAATTTTTCTCTCCATGTTTTGCTGACGTGGGCATTCACTACCATGTAGCCGGGCGACCGGGCCGGCAAACGGTACTCCTCCGGATTGCCTGCAGTGGAGGGGATCCTTTTCGATCCCTGCCCGTTGACCGTCGCATCAAATTTCCAGTGATTGCGTGTCTCATACGCCATATTGATGAAGGCCCTGTTGCCGGATACCAGCGGCTTCTGCATCAGCCTGCCCGAATAGGTTGTCTGTACGTCGTACAACCTGTATGCCAGCCGGATGTCAAACCGCTTGATCAGCTCATAGTCCACCTGCACCTGGAAGCTGTTGGAATAGGATCTGCCGTCAAGGTTATAAAAGACAGCCGTTTGGGCACTCTGCTCCAGGTCAATGATGATCTGGTTCTGAAAATAGGTGTGGTAAAAATCCACGCTGAAAGTCCCCTCACGGTAATCAAGCGTAAACATCTGCGTGAAATTGATCCCGTAATTCCAGGCCACCTCGGCTTCCAGTCCATAAGGTTTCGATGTTCCATCCCCCCGAATGATCATTTGCCTGGAGCTGGCCAGCAAAGCGCTATTTTCCGAAAACAGGGAAGCGGTTCGCTGTCCCCTGCCCCCGGAAGCCCTCAGAATGGACTTTTCAGCAAGCGCATAACGCAAATGAAGCCTTGGAGTGAAAAACATACCATACTGATTATGATGGTCGGCCCGGATGCCGGCAACGGCATTGAATTTTTCCAGGTAACTGTAGGTATATTCAAAAAAAGCACCGGGGACCGCTTCATTCCGCAGGTAGTCAGCCCGGTTCAGCATTTCGTCATAATGATCGTACTGAAAGCTGGCGCCGGTTCTGAATTTGTGTGCTGTATTAATGAAAATACCCTGGTAGATAAAGTTTGCATAAAAGGATTGCTGGGTGGCATCGTAAGTGTGCATGCCGAAACGGGAATCCTGTTTATGCCATAGGCCCGAAAGCTGAAGGCCGGCACTTTGCCAGGGCTTTTCAGCATTCACCCTGCCGGCTTTCGCCCATCCTTCGATGCGTTGCACGCCCAGTCTCATACCCCATACCTCGCCCGGATTATCCTCTTCACCGGTGCGAAAGCCAACCTGTCCACCGGTATTATCTACATACAGTCCCTTGATGCCCATTTCTATATGGGATCCTTTTTCGTTGTGCAATTCCCAGCGGTTAAGCCCGATGACTTGTTTCGTTAATGGCATGTCAAGAAATCCATCGCCATTCCTGTCATTTCGCATGGAACTGTTGCTGGCGTGCAATAAAAGCGCAGTGCCGAGATTTTCACCCGGGTGAGCTTTCACCGAGACATTGGCCTCAATGCGGCTGTCCTCATTGCCGTATACATTGAGATACAACCGGTCCATTGAT
>CAYMJH010000255.1:0-5340 GCA_964390385.1 uncultured Bacteroidales bacterium
ACTGGCGTTATCCAGGGTAATGGATGTGTAGTTAAGAGGGAACAGCACTTCAGTCGGATCACCGGTATTCCCCAGCGACAAAGTGGTTCCGGCACCCATTGAAAATGCCCCGGCAGCATTTCCGGTAATCTGATGGACATCGGATGCCAGCTCTGCAGAACCGGCAATCGACAGGTCATTATCCACAGTGATAGCACCTGACAGCGTTTTAATGTCACTTCCTGACACCGTGAGGTTATGATAATTAAATGCGGCAACCGTTTGCGATGTGGTACCGTTATAGTCGACACTACTGCCGGTGATGGTATAAGAATTTGTCCCCGGTGTGAATATACCTGCGATGCCGATGGTTCCGGCACCGGCCAGGGTCCTTGTCCCGGTGCTGTTGCTGGTAAGATTGTAGTAATTGAAGGATGGTATGGTTTGCGGCCCGCTGCCGTTAAACAATACCGTGCTGGTGTTGCCAGTAAAGGCGTTGGGTGTGAATGCACCGGTAAGTGTTATCGTACCGGCATTCCCGGTTAGGGTTCCGCAGGAAAGATCGCCGGAGATATTTAAAAAACCTGCGTCGTTGAAAGTAACCGGATCGGAAGCCGTGAGAGCAAGGTTACTGTTCACGGTAAGCGTTCCGGTGGAAATGTTTACGGTATTGGTATTGCTTCGGGTTACGGCAGCGGCGGAAAGCGTACTCCCGTTGATATTCAGTACAGCCCCGTTAAGTGCCAGCGTTCCCGTAACATTGGTAGTGCCAGCGCAGAGGGTAGCGTTGACCCCGTTGGAAATGGTTAAATTGCTGTATGTGCCGGTAAGGATATTGGAAACTGCATTGGAATATGTGACTGTTCCTCCGGTGGCATTGATACTACCGGTTCCGCAGGTGATGGTACCGATGAAATCAATATCATTGGTGGTATTAACAACACCACTGGGGGCAAAGGAATTGGAAACAGTTATCGCACCGCAAAAGTTTGCATTGGCAGGTGTTACCAGGTTATAATAGGTACCGGCTATGATGTTGGTAGCTGTTGCAGCATAAGTGACGGTTCCATTGGTGGCATTGATGCTGCCTCCGCACGTTGATGTACCGTTAAAATTAATATCGCTTGATGTGCTAAGTGTACCTCCGCTGGCAGAAAAAGCACCGCCAATATTCAGTATTCCTCCTGCCATTTTTGCACCCGCACCTGACAGGGTAAGATTCTGATAAGCCGGAGTGGATGAAACGGTCTGAACAATACCGCTTGCATATTCAATGGTTGTTCCGGCTGCTATGTTTCTTGTGCCAAAAGCCGGCCACGTGGTAGCTGTGGCAGCCGAACCCAGTTTGAATGTACCCGAAGTAAGGTTTAATGTACCGGTTGCTGTAAGCTGATACCCTCCATCATTGAATACACTGTTGGAAACATTACCGCCTATGGTCAATTGGTTTGCATTGATGCTTTTTGCAGCATTTAAGGTTACTCCGCTTGAATTTTCTATAAATACACCTCCTGTACCGGTCCAACTTGCAGGAAATTCAACACCGGTAATTTGCGCAGCCGAACCCATATATCTGAGAGAAGCCCCGGCAGCGTAAGCAGGAACTGCGCTGGCGGTAACCGTACCATTGCCTTCCATTGAAAGTAGGTTATTGACAGTGACACTTGCGGTGGTCTTGGCACCTGACCCTGAAAGGGTAAGATTGTAATAAGTGTTGGGCCATACCGTCTGGGCTCCTGAATTATTATAATTAACTGTACCGGTTGTAGGTGCAGCAGGTGGATTACCTCCGCCGGCAGTGCTGGTTATAAATCCGTTTGTTACAAATCCACCTCCGATATTCAATCTTCCATTTGCTGTAAATAATATATACGTTTCGCGTCCATCCGTTCCGCTCATCGTAATATTGCCGGTTACATTTACAACACCGTTGGCATCGGATAGCTCAAGATAACAATCCCGGCTTTGACCCGGCGTATTATTAAAAGTCATGCTTGCGCACGACAAAGATCCCCCGGAGACATTGATCCGGGCATTTTCACCTCCGTTGCCACTATGGGAAAAAGAAATGCCGTTCGTCACTGTCAGGCTTGTTCCGCCTGGAATTGCCAATGTAAGTGTTGCATTCGTATTGCCTGTATAATTTACAGCCAGGCTGTTGCAGGTATACGTGCCATCCAGAGTAACGGTCAGTGCACCATCGCGTGGAATTACCACATCATCAAGTGGTCCGGGGTAAGAACCTACTGAGGCACCTCCAGCACCAGTTGTTGACCATGCAGTCAGACTTGACCAGTTTCCATTTCCTGCTAACGTTCTCCAAGTATATGTTGCGCTAAAAGAAGTAAGTGAGAATCCTAAAAATATGGAAGTGAATAGAAAGATCAATCTTTTTCTAAGATACCATCCCAGCATATCGCATTTTTCGCTCCACCTATTATTACATTGAACCAAAAAAATTGTATTCAATTCTAAAAATGAAATTCTAATATCAAATAATGATATCTTAAAAAAGTTTTTGTTGACCACCTTATAAATCAATATATCACTAATCCGAATCATCATATAATTAAAGGAATAGGCGTTTTGATGGGTGCTAAAAGAAATTGATCAATTAATTTGATTTTCCCCTGCCTTGAGAAGAGAGCCATATGATTTAATTAAAAGTAGAAATTTTAAAATACGTCACTACAGTAATTAAAGTTACTTAAAATCAAGCATTTTTCAAATAAAGATGATAAAGATCACCGCCTTTATTTGTAATGCTTTGCTAAATATATGGGAATTATCGTTCCCTTTCAACAAACCGGTTTTAACACAATTGCCTAACTAATTGAAAAACAGAATTTAAAAAAAGGCCAGATTGTTAATAAAAAACCAAGATGTAAAAAGATGAAAAGGATGAACAGGATGTCTATCTTTAATATCTTGTTCAGACATTATCCTGTCTATCCTTTCAATCTTTTATAATCATGTTCAAGACATTATCCTGTCTATCCCTTCAATCCTTTAAATCCTGTTCCAGACTACAAATTCTTTATCTCCCCCACCAGCCCCTGCAGCGTATCCTTCGCATTGCCGAACAGCATCCGGGTCTTGGGATGATAAAACAGGTTATTTTCGATGGCGGCATAGCCTTTGCCCATGCCGCGTTTCATAACGATGATATTTTTGGCCTCATGGGCGTTGATGATGGGCATGCCGTAAATGGGACTGCAGGGATCGTCGAGCGCGGCCGGGTTGACCACGTCGTTGGCCCCGATGATTACGGCCACGTCGACATTGGGCATGGAGGGATTTATATTTTCCATTTCAACCAGTTTGTCGTATGACACATCGGCTTCGGCCAGCAGCACGTTCATGTGGCCCGGCATGCGGCCTGCCACGGGATGAATGGCATACTTTACCTCCACACCCCGATCGCTGAGCATTTTGTCGAGATCGCTGCAGATGTGCTGGGCCTGGGCTGCTGCCAGTCCATACCCGGGTATGATCACCACCTTCTGGCTGTAATTGAGCAGCACGCTGGCATCACTGAGCGTGATTTCCTTGATGCAGCCGGTCACTTCCTTCCCTTCGCCTGCGGTTGAACCGCCAAAAGCACCCAGGATCACATTGCCCAGCGACCGGTTCATGGCCTTGCACATCAGGATGGTGAGAATGGTGCCGGCCGAACCTACCAGGATACCGCCGGTTAACATAGCCTGGTTGTTGTACAGGAAACCTCCCATGGCAGCGGCAACGCCCGTGAAGGAGTTCAGCAGGGAGATCACAACGGGCATGTCGGCACCGCCGATGGGCATAACGAAAAATACACCGTAAACCAGTGAAATGGTCAGCAGCAGGTACATCCAGACCATTTCACTGCGCGGATCCACCACCCCGCGTGACATCACATACACCGCCAGCGCCAGGATGACCAGCATAAAAACGATGTTGATTACCCTGATTGCCGGCGATTTCCAGTCCTTTATCCTTCCGTCGAGTTTGCCAAAGGCGATCATGCTGCCGGCAAAGGAGACGCTTCCGATGACCATGGCCAGGATGATGGCCAGCACCTCGCCATGGAACATATCGGCCATATGGGCTTCACCGCCCATCCTGGGAAATTCCATGAGGGAGATCAGTGCCGCACAGGCCCCGCCCATACCGTTGAAAAATGATACCAGCTGCGGCATGGCCGTCATTTTAACCTTTACCGCTATCAGCCAGCCGACAACCAGACCTGCCATGATAGCAGTAACGATATACCCGATATGGTGAATGCGTTCATTATCATGCCGGTGCCAGAAGATGGTGGCCACAATGGCAAAGGTCATTCCGAAAGCCGCCAGCAGGTTGCCCCGTCGTGCTGTCAGCGGATGACTGAGCATTTTGAGGCCCAGGATAAACAATACCGATGCAATGATGTAACTGATCTCCAGGATATAGGTTCCAATGAAAGACATAATATTTTATGATTTTAAGTAAATCAAAGAAAAAATTGAATAATGAACAAAGGCTGTCCCGATCCATCGGGAGAACATCAGAAGCTGAATTGCGAAGTGGTTCATTTCCCTGATGATGGTTTCTTCTTCTTGTTAAACATGTCGAGCATGCGGTCGGTAACGACAAATCCGCCCACTACGTTGAGGGTACCCAGGAATACAGCCAGGAAACCAGAAACTAAGGACAGCAATCCTTCTGCATGCCCCATAACGATAATGGCCCCGATGATCACAACGCCATGGATGGCATTGGCGCCCGACATCAGCGGTGTGTGCAGGATGGCCGGGACATTTGAGATCACCTCAATGCCCAGAAATACAGACAGGATCACCAGGAATATCTCCTGTTTGTATGAGTAGATGAATTCGAGTATACCCTCCATAGTATTTAGTGATTTAGTGATTTGCTTTGCCCACCGTAGCCTTGGCGAAGGTGGGGTGATTGTTGTCAGTTGTCGGTTGTTGTTTGTCAATGTTCATTGTTCTTTGTTCTTGGCTCTTGCATTACTCGTCCCTACTTGTCACTTGTCACTCGTCACTATATTCCTGATCCTCTCATTGACAATCTCCCCCTGATGCGTCAGGCAGGTCCCTTGAATGATATCGTCGCTGAAATCCAGGTTGAGCTGTCCTTCCTTTGTGATCAGCAGTTTGAGGAAGCTGACCATATTGTTGCTGTACATCCGGCTGGCATCAGCAGGCATTTCGGAAGGATAATCGGATTTCCCGATGATGGTAATGCCATTTTCAACGACAATCTCACCGTTCTTGGTGTATTCGCAATTCCCTCCTGTGGAAGCAGCAAGGTCGACGATCACCGATCCCCGCTGCATGGCGTCGATGGTTTCCATTTTTACCAGCAAGGGCGCCTTTT